>CAKZYL010000067.1 GCA_937884705.1 uncultured Roseovarius sp.
TTGGCGACACGAACGTGGCGCAGGGCATGCGCTATGCCGTGTCGGGCGGCAAACGCGTGCGCGCAATGTTGGTTGCGGACAGTGCCCGGCTTCACGACGTGAGCCTTGATCGCGCGATCTGGCCTGCGTGCGCGATTGAGGCGCTGCATGCCTATAGTCTTGTGCATGATGATTTGCCCTGCATGGATGATGATGATTTGCGTCGTGGTCAGCCGACGGTGCACTTGAAGTGGGATGAAGGTACGGCCGTTCTAGTGGGCGATGCGTTGCAGGCTTTGGCCTTTGAACTGGCCGCGCACCCGGATGGCGCGGAAACCGCTGAGGCGCGTGCAGATCTGGCCTTGAGCCTTGCGCATGCGGCAGGCGGGCAGGGCATGGTCCTCGGCCAGGCGCTTGATATCGCTGCAGAAACGGCGCCAGAGCCGCTCACTTTGGAAGAAATCATTGCCCTGCAAGCGGGCAAAACCGGCGCGTTGATCATGTGGGCGGCGACGGCGGGGCCCCGTATGGCGCGGGCCGATACCTCGGCGATGGAACGATATGCCAAAGCGCTTGGGCTCGCTTTCCAAGTGCGCGATGACATTATTGATGTGATCGGGGATGAGGCCGACACGGGCAAGGCTGTGGGCAAGGATGCAGTGGCTGGTAAAGCCACTTTCGTATCCCTTCTCGGGCTTGAGGCGGCCAAGGCCCGTGCGCATGCCCTTGCGGAAGAGGCGTGTGACGCTCTATCACCCTATGGGCAGCGGGCTCAGTCTTTGCGCGATCTGGCGCAATTCGTGGTGTCCCGCACCGCATAACACCACCCAATTCACCGAAAGGAGCGCCGGGTGCCTGATCAGTCGTCCGGCCGTCCGGACACGCCTCTGCTGGATCACGTGACCAGCCCCGCCGATCTCAACGGATTGAGCGATGCAGAGCTTCGCCAGCTCTCTGATGAGTTGCGCGCGGAGACCATTTGGGTCGTCAGTCAAACCGGCGGGCATCTGGGCGCAGGTCTGGGCGTGGTGGAGCTGACGGTGGCGCTGCACCATGTGTTTGATGCGCCCAGGGACAAGATTATCTGGGATGTGAGCCACCAAACTTATCCGCATAAAATCCTGACTGGACGGCGGGATCGTATGATGAGTCTGCGCCAAGAAGGGGGGCTCAGCGGGTTCACCAAGCGCAGCGAATCCCCGTTTGATCCCTTTGGGGCAGGGCATTCATCAACCTCGATCAGCGCCGCCCTCGGTTTTGCCGTGGCGCGCGATCTGAACGGGGTGTGTGAGACGGGGCTGGGGGACGCCATCGCTGTCATAGGCGACGGGGCGATGAGCGCGGGCCAGGCCTTTGAGGCGATGAACAACGCGGGCCATCTGGGCAAGCGGCTGATCGTCATCCTCAACGACAATGAGATGTCGATTGCGCCGCCAGTGGGGGCCATGTCGGCCTATCTCTCGCGGCTTTTCGCCAAGCAATCTGTGGATGGCCTCGATGCGGCGGCCAAAGCGGCGGCGGGCCTCATGCCGAAGGGCGCGTCAGAGGATCTGTCCACATCAGCTTTCGGCGGCAAGATATTCGAAGAGCTTGGGTTTTCCTATATTGGCCCCATTGATGGCCACGATATGGATCACCTTTTGCCCGTCCTGCGCGTTGTGAAAGACAGCGCCACGGGCCCGACCCTTATCCATGTCATCACCAAGAAGGGCAAAGGCTATCCACCGGCGGAGCAATCGCGGGATGCAGGCCATTCGCGGGCCAAATTCAACGTGGCCACTGGCGAGCAACGCAAAGAGCGCTCGAACGCGCCGAATTACACGAAAGTGTTTGCCGAGACGCTGACCGATATGGCGGCCGCGGATGACAAGATCTGCGCCATCACGGCGGCCATGCCCGATGGCACCGGTCTTGATCTTTTTGCCGCCGCGCATCCCGAGCGGTGCTTCGATGTGGGTATTGCTGAACAGCATGCCGTGACCTTCGCAGCAGGGCTGGCGGCCGGGGGCATGAAGCCTTTTTGCGCGCTCTATTCGACCTTTTTGCAGCGTGGCTACGATCAGATCATCCATGATGTGGCTATCCAAAACCTGCCGGTGCGCTTTCCCATCGATCGTGCCGGTCTGGTGGGTGCGGATGGCGCGACCCATGCGGGTGCTTTTGATGTGGCCTACCTGGCGTGTCTGCCCAACATGGTCGTAATGGCCGCCGCCGATGAGGCCGAGCTCAAGCACATGGTGGCGACGGCTGTCTCCTATGACG
>CAKZYL010000068.1 GCA_937884705.1 uncultured Roseovarius sp.
GTGCTCGATGCTTTGGTGGACGCAGGCCACGAGATTGCCGCCGTCTACTGCCAGCCGCCCCGCCCGGCCGGTCGCGGCAAGAAAGACCGCCCCACACCCGTGCACGCCCGCGCCGCTGAGCTGGGCTTTGAGGTACGCACGCCGGTGTCTCTCAGGGACGAACAAGCGTCTTTTGCCGCCTCGGGGGCAGATGTCGCCGTGGTCGTGGCCTACGGGCTCATCCTGCCCCAAAGCATCCTCGACGCCCCTCGTCTGGGATGCCTCAACATCCATGCCTCCCTATTGCCGCGCTGGCGCGGGGCCGCCCCAATTCACCGCGCGATCATGGCCGGTGACGCGCAGACGGGCGTGTGCATCATGCAGATGGAAGCCGGGCTCGATACAGGGCCCGTTCTTTTGCGAGACGTCACGGATATTGGCGCAACAGAGACCACAGGCGCGCTGCATGACCGCCTCTCAGAGATGGGCGCAACCCTAATTGTCGAGGCTCTAACGCGGCACGAGAGCCTGACGCCAGAGCCGCAGCCCCCAGATGGCGTGACCTATGCTGAAAAGATCGATAAGGCCGAAGCCCTTGTGGATTGGACCGCATCTGCCGACGCGGTGGATCACAAGATCCGTGGCCTATCTCCCTTTCCGGGGGCCTGGTCAGAGGTGGGCGGCCATCGCGTCAAGTTCTTGGCCTCGCAGGTCGCAGGGGGCCAAGGCGTCCCGGGGCAGGTTTTGGACGACACGCTAAAAGTGGCCTGCGGTACCGGCGCGGTGGAGCTTTTGCGCTTGCAACGCGCGGGCAAGGGCCCGCAGGATAAAGCCGATTTTCTGCGCGGCCTGCCATTGCCGCCCGGAACCCAGTTTGGAGAAGGGTAAGAGATGTTTCTGCAGCTTTTCGGAACCGTGGTCATCGCCGGTATCGTGGGTTATGCCAGTGAACGCTCCGGTTTCACCCACAATGGCTACATCCAATCGATCATCATCTGCGTGGGCGGCGCGTTTCTGTTTTTCTTCCTGCGCATCATGTTCGGCATCGGCTTTGGCTCGCCCGGGTTTGACGCGATCCTGTCATCCATCGGCGCGCTCATCATCGTGCCGACCCATTGGCGCGGACGGAAGTAAACTCACCTAGAAATTTGCTGTGATTTGGAGCTGCGTCTTACTCCGGTTGTCGCGCAGCCGTCTTAAAGGGCTTCATACCGGCCCGCGCCAACTCATCCGCGCGTTCGTTCTCCGGATGGCCCGCGTGGCCTTTGACCCATTGCCATTCGACCTGATGGCGCGATTGCGCCTCATCGAGGCGCTGCCAAAGGTCGGCGTTCTTCACCGGCTTTTTGGCCGATGTCTTCCAGCCGTTTTTCTTCCAGCCATGGATCCACCCCGTGACGCCATTTTTAACATAGACCGAGTCCGTGATCACGGTGATCGCGCTTGCGGTCTTCAAGGTTTCCAGCGCGTGGATCGCCGCCAAAAGCTCCATCCGGTTGTTGGTCGTCTCTGCCTCGCCACCCGAAAGTTCACGCTCGCGCAATACGGTGTCGCCGTCGCGTGCCACCAGCAGCGCGCCCCATCCTCCGGGCCCGGGATTGCCAGAGCACGCCCCGTCGGTATAGGCGAAAAGCTCAGCCACGGCAGAGCAGTGTGACCCAAGGATCCACGGTGCCCGCGAGCCCCACCTCCTCGCCGGTCGTCTTGTCAAAGGGCTGAAATCCCGCATCGCGCAACAGCGCGTCAAGCTCACCCTCGGTATAGAACGTGTAGTAACGGCCAATGCCGTCGCGCTCCGCCCCTGTGCCTGTCTTCATTCCGATGTGAAAGACGCCACCGGGTTTGAGGGCCCGACGCAAGGCTGCCAGATGGCGCGGCATATCCTCTCGCGACGCGTGCAGCAGGCTGAAATTGGCCCAGATCCCGTCATAGGCATCCTCGCCCGAAATCTCATCGAATGTCGCGCGCCAGGCGGTTACGCCGGGCTGTTTTTGCGCCAGTTTCACCATGCCGTCTGACGCGTCCGTTGCGTCCACTTTGAAACCGGCGCTGGCCATCGCGCCTGCCGAGTTGCCCGGCCCACAGCCCAGATCGAGAACAGTACCCCCGGGTGCAAGTTGCTCCATGAAGGCGGTCAGCTGCGTGTTCTCAGACGAGGACACCAGCGTGGCATATTCATCGGCTTTGGCATCATAGACATTCAGTGTTTCGCGATCGACGCTCATGCAAACAACACGATCACGGCCAAAGAGCCCACGACGATCGCCGTCAGCAGCATGCGCAGTTGCATCCACCAATCGGGCGTCGCGCCCATGCGCCAGAAATACCAATCCAGCACCAGAACCCCCAAAAACCCGATCATCAGCGTGATGGCCGAACTGGCGGCCCCGCTTCCGGTTGTGAAAAACACCCAGAGCGCGGGGATGACCGAAAGGAAAAACCCGGTCGCGGCCTGTTTTTCCTCTAGCCGCGCGGCAAAGCCCCACAGCACGCCTGACATGAACGACAGGATGATCGCGCCATAAAACAGTGACACGAAAGGGCCCACAAATCTGGGGCCAAAGATCTCAATGCCCCATGCCTGGACCCCGGGCGATATCGCGCTTAGGGCGCCCCAAAAGAACGGGATGAGGCCCGCAAGCCCCAGATAGAGCGGCATGCGTGGCACCTGTTCATTCATCCGGATTTCTCCATTGCCAGGCGCGCGCCAAGGGCGGCAAAGGCGGCCGCAAACCCGCGATTGAGCCACCGCATTGCAACCTCAGAGGCCAGCAGGTGGTCTCGCGCGGTGGCCGCAAAGAGCCCGTAGAGCACGAAAACGGCAAAGGTCATGGCCATGAAAATCGCGCCAAGGCCCAGCATTTCGACTGTTGCGGTGCCGGGATTTCCGGACAGGAAGGGCGGCAAAAGCGCCAAAAAGAAAATCGACAGTTTCGGATTGAGCACATTCAGCAAAACCCCACGGCGCATGATCCGAACGGGGCGTTCCCGGCGCTGATCAGCGCTGACAGCCAAAGCGCCGCCGGACTTCAAGCTTTGCCACGCGAGATAGAGCAAATAGGCCACGCCCGCGAATTTAACGACCTGAAACAAAAGCGCTGATGTGTGCAGGATCGCAGCGAGCCCAAAGCTTGCCGCCAGCAAGTGCGGGACAATCCCGGCGGTGCAGCCAAGGGCTGCGTAAATCGAAGCGCGGTGACCTTGGCCCAAGGCCACGGCGATGGTGTAAATCACGCCCGTGCCAGGCGCGATAACCACGACCAAAGCGGTGATCAGAAATTGTAGGCTCATCCAGACCCTCAAATGAAAAAACAGCGGCCCATTCTGCGCTTGAAATGCGCGTGGGGGCCACTGCCATCCTTAACGTCCTGCGGACGCGCGTCTAGGGAAATGCGCCAAGGTCAAGCCTCAATGAACAAACCTCCCCGGCGCCATATGATGTTCAAAAAGGTGCAAGAGCCAAGTTCAATTGCCTTGCTAACCATGTCACGCGAACACCGTGACATGGGACTTTGCTCACTGGGTCATAACTTCGTCGCGATTAAATGCCTGACCTTCCCGTGGCGGGCGGCCAATGACATCCTTAAGATCTTCCAACTCAATAAAATTGTCGGCTTGACGACGCAGCTCATCCGAGATCATCGGTGGCTGGCTGCGAATGGTCGAGACGACGGACACGCGAACGCCCTGACGCTGCAGGCTTTCAATCAGCGGGCGAAAATCGCCGTCACCGGAAAACAGCACGATGTGGTCAATCCTTGGGGCCAGTTCCATCGCGTCCACAGCCAATTCAATGTCCATATTGCCTTTGACTTTGCGGCGACCTTGGCTGTCAGTGTACTCTTTTGCCGGCTTCGTCACCATGGTGAAGCCGTTGTAGTTGAGCCAATCCACCAGGGGGCGGATGGGTGAATACTCGTCATTCTCAAGCAGGGCGGTGTAGTAAAAAGCCCGCAGTAATTTTCCTCGGCGCATGAACTCCGATCGGAGCAATTTGTAGTCAATATCGAATCCCAATGCCTTTGCCGCGGCGTATAGGTTCGATCCATCGATGAACAGCGCCAGCCGTTCGTCTTTGTAAAACATACTGTTGTCCTTTCAAAAGGGCTGAACCACGATTGATCACACACACGATCCGCGTCATGATTGCTGGTGGCGCGAGACAGTATGAATTCATTTGCACCTTAGCAAGTAATTCCGCTACGTCACTTTCAGAGTTGCAAACTGACGCTAATAACTGACAAGTATGCTCGGGAATCCAATAAAAAAAGAGGTCTTGATTGCTTTAGGTGCCAATCAGCCGTCACAGGTGGGCCCGCCTCAGCAAACACTCGCACTGGCGCTGGAGAGACTGGCAGAAATGGGCTTGCGGGTCTTGAAATCGAGCCTGTTTTACCACACGCCGTCTTTTCCAAAAGGCAATGGTCCCGACTATGTGAACGCCGCGGCCCAACTGGAAGTTGCACTTGAAGCTCAATCCATTCTCGCCGCGTTGCATGAGGTGGAGGGGGAATTTGGGCGAGAACGGGTTCAGCGTTGGGGCCAACGCACGCTGGATCTGGATTTGATTGCCATAGACGATGAGGTGCATCCCGATCAGGCGACATTTTACGCCTGGCGCGGTCTTCCCCCCCAGGACCAGGCGGAGCGTACGCCGGAGCAGTTGATCTTGCCCCATCCCCGGCTTCAGGATCGTGCTTTCGTCCTGGTTCCGCTGGCGGATGTGGCCCCGACATGGCGTCATCCGGTTCTTGGGCAGACTGTCGCCGCGATGCGCGATGCCCTGGATCCTGCTGATTTACGAGAGGTCGTGCCGATTTAGCGCCGTCAGCTGGGCGCGACGGGGCCTATTATGCGCTTGTCATTCACCCGCTTGAGGCCTACATACGAGGCTTCTAGCCAAGATATGCCGAGATCGGAGTTTGTATGGCCCGCGTTACCACAGAAGACTGCGTTGATAAGGTTCCTAACCGCTTTGACCTCGTAATGCTTGCCGCGCATCGCGCGAGGGAGATCTCTTCGGGCTCCGCGATCACTGTGGATCGTGACAATGACAAAAACCCTGTTGTTGCCTTGCGCGAAATTGCGGATGAGACCCAATCGGCAGAAGACCTGCGCGAGCGCTTGATCGAATCGAACCAGACGCAGATCGAAGTTGATGAGCCGGAAGATGATTCCATGGCGTTGCTCATGGGTGGTGAGCCTGACAAGCCCGCCGATGATGACATGCCAGAGGAAGACTTGCTCCGCGCGCTGATGGAGGCGCAGGGCGAGGGGTAATCCACCGTCCCTGACGCCCGCTTGGGGGGTGCGTACATGACCATCGCAACCCAAGACTTTGCGGCCACTGACCTGATTGAGCTCGTTCGGCAATACAACCCGAAAGCCGACGAAGCCAAGATCGCCTCTGCGTTTGAGTTTGGGGCAGAGATGCACGATGGGCAATTCCGCTACTCAGGTGAGCCCTATTTTTCCCACCCCGTCGCGGTTGCCACGATCCTTGCCGAGCAACGCCTTGATGATGCCACGCTGATCACAGCGCTTTTGCACGACACAATCGAGGACACGCGCGCGTCCTACGCTGTGGTCGAAGAAAAATTTGGTCAGGAGATCGCGGATCTCGTAGACGGCGTGACTAAGCTCACCAATCTGGAGCTTTCCAGCAGTGAGACAAAGCAGGCCGAGAACTTCCGCAAGCTTTTTATGGCCATCTCGAAAGACATGCGCGTTCTTTTGGTGAAGCTGGCCGACCGGCTTCACAACATGCGCACCATCAAACACATGGCGCCCGAAAAGCAGCTCAAGAAAGCGCGGGAGACGATGGATATCTTCGCGCCGCTCGCTGGCCGCATGGGTATGCAATGGATGCGCGAAGAACTGGAGGATCTGGCGTTTCGTGTGATCAATCCGGATGGGCGCAACTCCATCATTCGCCGCTTCATCACGTTGCAGCGCGAAACCGGGGATGTGATCGAACGCATCACCGCGGATATGCGCCATGAACTGGAAACATCCGGCATCAAGGCTGAGGTCTATGGCCGCGCCAAAAAACCCCACTCGATCTGGCGCAAGATGGAGGCCAAGCAGATCGGTTTCTCCCGCCTGTCGGACATCTACGGGTTTCGGATCCTGACGGAAAACGAAGACGACTGTTATCGCGTGCTAGGGGCGATCCACAGGCGGTGGCGGGCTGTGCCCGAGCGCTTCAAGGATTACATCAGCCAGCCCAAATCGAACGGGTACCGCTCGATTCACACCACGGTGTCCGGGCGCAATGGCAGGCGGGTCGAAGTACAGATCAGAACGCGACAAATGCATGACGTGGCGGAAACAGGTGTCGCCGCGCACTGGTCCTACCGTGACGGTGTGCGCTCGGAAAACCCGTTTGCGGTCGATCCGACGAAATGGATTTCAAGCCTCAACGAACATTTTGAGGCCAACGACGATCACGATGAGTTTCTCGAGGCTGTGAAGCTCGAGATGTATTCGGACAAGGTGTTCTGCTTCACGCCCAAGGGCGATGTGGTGAAACTGCCGCGCGGGGCGACACCGATTGATTTCGCCTACGCCATCCACACCCGCATCGGCCATGCCTGCGTGGGCGCCAAAATCGATGGCATGCGGGTGCCGCTCTGGACCCGGATCAAGAACGGTCAATCGGTGGATGTCATCACCGCCGAAGGCCAGACGCCCCAGGCCACCTGGCTCGATATCGCCACAACGGGCCGCGCGCGGGCGGCGATCCGAAAGGCGCTGCGCGAGGTTGATCGCGATCGTTACATCAAACTGGGCCGCGAATTGGCGCGATCCGCCTTTGACAACGTGCGCAAGCGCGCCACTGACAAAGCGCTGCAAAGCGCCGCCAAAACTTTGCGTCTGGAGGACAGCGACGAACTTCTCGCGCGGTTGGGCAGTGCCGAGCTGACAGCCCAGGAAGTTCTGCACGCCGTCTATCCAGATGTGGCCGCGCAAACCGCAAACCTCGTTGGCCGGGATCGGGCTGTCATCGGCTTGGGCCGCAACCAGAATTTCCGGCGCGCGCGCTGTTGTCAGCCGATCCCGGGCGAAAGAATCGTCGGCATCACCTACCGTGGCAAGGGCGTTGTGGTGCATGCCATCGATTGCGAAGCGCTGTCTCAATTTGACGACCAGCCAAAACGCTGGCTCGATCTGCACTGGCATGCTGGCGACCACCCGCCGGAGTATGATGCGACCATCGAGATCACCATCGGCAATGATGCAGGCGTCTTGGGGCGAATTTGCACATTGATCGGAGAGCAGAAGGCAAATATCTCCAACTTGACGTTTCTGGACCGCAAGCCGGATTTCTTTCGCCTGCTCATTGATGTGGACGTGCGCGATGCCGAGCATCTGCACATGATCATCTCTGCCCTCGATGCCGAAAGCCAAGTGGCTGAAGTGGCGCGGCACCGGGATCCTGAGAAGGCGGCCAACGGCTCAGAGCGTCTGTAAGGTAGGAGACAGCTAGAGTTGGTTTTCAAGCGTCGCGAAAAACAGACGAATACACGCAAAGTGCTGGAGTTTCTCTGGCCCAAGAGCGGCTATGCGCGTGCGTTCAACTACGTCAAACTGCGCGTCCACCGTATCCCCGATGAGCCGGAGCGGATTGCACGCGGCATCTTTGCCGGCGTGTTCGTCACGTTCTCTCCTTTCTTTGGGCTGCATTTCTTCCTGGCCGCAGGGCTCGCCAAGCTCATGCGCGGCAACATCGTGGCCTCGCTTTTTGCCACATTTGTAGGCAATCCACTTACGTTTTTCTTTATCGCCACGGCCTCCTTGCAGACGGGCAATCTGCTGCTTGGACGCATAGGAGGTTGGGGCGACAACGCCGAGGCCAACCGATCCGTGGGTGGCAAGTTTGTCGACGCGTGGGGCGATCTCAAGCACAACTTCTTCGCCATGTTCACTGATGAAAGGGCGGACTGGAAAAATCTGTATGTTTTCTACGATGAGGTGTTTTTCCCCTACATGATTGGAGGCCTCGTGCCCGGCGTGATTTTCGGGATCTTGTTCTATTACCTCAGCCTTCCGGTGATCCAGGCGTATCAGAAGCGTCGCAAAGGACGGCTGAAAGAGAAACTCCTGGCGCTCAAGGAAAAAGCGTCGGGGAAGGCTGACGGCACGTCCCGACAGGACTAGATTAGCATTTAGGAAAAAAGGGAGAGCGTTATGGCGTCTGAAAATGACCTGAGGCTTGGTGTGAATATTGATCATGTGGCAACCGTGCGGAACGCGCGCGGCGGTGCGTACCCGGATCCCATTCGCGCGGCCAAGCTTGCCGAAGAGGCCGGTGCCGATGGCATCACCGCGCATCTGCGCGAGGATCGCCGCCACATCTCGGATGACGATATCGAACGTCTGATGGACAGCCTCACCCTGCCGCTGAATTTCGAGATGGCCGCGACTGAAGAGATGCGCGAGATTGCCCTGCGGCATAAACCACACGCGGTCTGCATCGTGCCTGAAAAGCGCGAAGAACGCACCACGGAAGGCGGGCTGGAGGTTGCGCGCGAAGAAAACCGGCTGGCCCACTACATCGCGCCCCTGCGTGATGCTGGCTGCCGCGTTTCGATCTTCATCGCGGCAGATCCACGTCAGATCGACGCGGCCAACCGCATTGGCGCGGAAGTCATTGAGCTTCACACCGGGGCCTATTGCGATGCCATTGCGGAAGGCGATGTTGAAACCAGAGATCGCGAGTACCAGGCCTTGCGAGAGATGGCCGCCTACGGCGCCTCCTTGGGGCTTGAGGTGCATGCTGGTCACGGTCTGACATTTGACTCGGTCGGCCCGATCGCGGCCTTCCCAGAGGTCAAAGAGCTCAACATCGGGCATTTTCTGATCGGTGAGTCGATTTTCTTAGGGCTAAGCGATGCCATTGTCGAGATGCGCCGCCTGATGGACGAAGCGCGCGGCGCGCCGTTGCGGACGGCTGGATGATCTTTCGGTCGAAATCTGCCGGTTGCGCAGATTTCCGCGCTGCAAGTGCCTTGAAAGGCGGACGGACGGGCGCGCGGTTTGGCCAGTGACATGAGCTATAGCACAGAGCGCAACACCGCCATGTCGGCGCGCTCTATCTTGCTCAGCCTCTTGGCGCTGCTGATCGGTGGATGGGCCATCTGGACGTTGGAAACCGCCCGGCAAGGCCTCACATTCACAGAGCTGACAGTCGGGCCCACGCCCGTGACACGCATCAGTGACGGCTCGAACGGCCCGCCCGTCGTCATAGCGCACGGGTTTGCGGGCTCACGCCAGATGATGCTGAGCTACGCCAACGCCTTGGCGCAGGGCGGCTACACCATCTACAATTTCGATTTCGAAGGGCACGGGCGGCATCCCGATCCCATGCGCGGGGATGTCTCGTCCATTGAAGGCACTACGCAGCGCCTCGTGGACCAAACCATCAGCATCGTCGATTTGGCGGCCGATGGCGAAACGCCGGTTGCGCTCCTGGGGCATTCCATGGCCACGGATGTTCTTGTCCGCGTGGCACGCGATGACCCGTCCGTCGGGCCCGTTGTTCTGCTGTCCGCGTTTTCCAACGCCATTGATGCCGACACCCCAGATGATCTTTTGCTGATCACCGGGGCATGGGAGAGCGCGTTGGCCGAGTTCGCCGAAGACGCGCTTCAGATGGTCGATCCAGAGGTGAATTTGGGGGCGACGGTCGAGACCGAAAACGTGCGTCGCAAAGCCATCCTCGCCCCCAATGTCGAACATGTGGCCATTCTGCATTCCCGCGTCGGGCTCGAGGAAACAGAGGCCTGGCTCAACGGGTTCTACGATCGCACCAGAGAAGATCACGTCGCGATCCAGACAGGCTGGCCGCTCATCGCGCTGCTCTTTGCGATCACGGTGCTCTTCCGTCCCCTGATGCAGATCTATCCGGACGAGCCTTTGGCCGCGCCTCGTTTGAACGGATACGCGTTTTCCGTCGTCACGCTTGTCCCGGCCGTTCTGACGCCCTTGCTGGCCTTCCCATTTGATCTGCATTTCTTGCCAGTGCTCGTGGCAGATTACCTCGCGCTGCATCTGGCCATCTATGGCCTGCTGCAGATATGGATGCTGATTTGGTTGAAAGGCCGTCTGCCGCGCCCTGATCTGACGGCCGCCATCATTCTCGCGGCTTGGGCGATCCTGGTCTTTGGCACGGCGCTTGATCGTTACGGCGCGAACTTCTGGCCCGCACCGGGCCGCATGAGCCTGATCGCGGCGCTCTGTCTTGGCGCGATCCCGTTCATGATTGCCGACAGCTATCTGGCGTATGGGGCGCCGTTTTGGCAACGCTTTGTGGGTCGCGTCGCGTTTTTTGCCTCGCTCGGGGCCGCCGTCGCCCTGGATTTTGAAGGGCTCTTCTTTTTGTTGATGATCGCGCCTGTGCTGGTGCTGTTTTACTTCACCTTTGGCATCATGGGGCGGATCACAGGCAAAATCGCCGGTCCGTCTGCGGCCGGGCTCGGGCTTGGATTGGCTCTTGCCTGGGCGCTGGGCGTCAGCTTCCCGCTGTTTGCCGCCTGAGAGGGAATGACATGATCCTCGGCATCGGCACAGATCTTGCCAATATCGACCGTATCGCAGGCACCCTTGAGCGGTTTGGCGATCGCTTTCGCAACCGCGTTTTCACCGAGATAGAACAGCGCAAAGCTGAACGCCGCGCCGACACCGTGGGCACCTATGCCAAACGCTGGGCCGCCAAAGAGGCCTGTTCCAAGGCGCTGGGCACCGGCCTGCGCATGGGGATTTCGTGGAAGGACATGGCCGTCAAAAACCTCGAGACGGGGCAACCCGTTATGGAGGTCACAGGCTGGGCGAAAGAGCGCCTGGCGGAGATGACACCGGACGGCCACGAGGCGATCATTCACGTTTCTTTGACCGACGATCACCCCTGGGCACAGGCCTTCGTGGTGATCGAGGCGCGCGCCATGGGCGGCGAGCCTTGACACCATGGTCGCAGCGCCGCAAGAGAGGCGGGCGCAAACGAGCACAAAAATTGAGCGGAGCAGACCATGGCCACTGAGGCAAAATCATCTGGCATTTGGGAAACGATCAAAACGGTTTTCTGGGCGCTGGTGATCGCTCTCATTTTCCGCACCGTGTTTTTTCAGCCGTTTTGGATCCCGTCAGGGTCGATGAAAGACACATTGCTCATTGGTGATTTTCTCTTCGTCAACAAAATGGCCTATGGATACTCCTACGCGTCCTGCCCCAACATCGCCGCCTTCGGCATCGACGCCAGGAAGATCTGCGGGTTTCTGGATCGCGATAACACGCGACTTTTGGGCGGCGGGCCGGAACGCGGAGATGTCATCGTCTTTCGCCACCCGACCAACGGCACCGATTTCATCAAACGCGTGGTGGGCATGCCGGGCGACAAGATCCAGGTCACAGATGGCGTGCTGATCATCAACGACACGCCTGTGGAACTCCAAGACGCAGGCAATTTCGTTGAGATCAAGGATGTGCAGGGCCCTCTGCGCAACATGCCGCGCTGCGAAAATGGCCCGGTGGGTTTGGGTGCGGCCTGCGAGAAATCCCGCCAGATCGAAACTCTGCCCGGCGGGCAATTCCACAATATCCTCAACATTGGCCGGATGCCCTCTGACAACACTCGCGTCTATAACGTGCCGGCCGGGCATTACTTTTTCATGGGTGACAACCGTGACAATTCCACCGACAGCCGCGTGCCCGATCGCGCAGGCGGGGTGGGATTTGTTCCTTACGAGAACCTGATTGGCCGGGCGGACCGGGTGATCTTCTCCTCCGCTGGGCGGTCCATGCTGTTTTTCTGGACGTGGCGGGGGGATCGCTTCTTTGAGAAGCTCGAATGAAGCTCTCCTCTGAGCTGAAAGCGTTCGAAGTCAGGCTCGGTTACTCATTCCGGGATCCAGCGTGTCTGGTCCGGGCGGTGACACATGCCTCCATGTCCTCGCCCAATCGCGATGACAATCAGCGGCTTGAGTTTCTGGGCGATCGGGTGCTGGGGCTGGTGATGGCCGAGGCGCTTTTGGATCAGGACAAAGCCGCGCAAGAAGGCCAGCTTGCGCCACGCTTCAACGCGCTGGTGCGCAAGGAAACCTGCGCGGATGTGGCCCGGCAGATTGATCTTGGAAAGGTCCTGAAACTGGGGCGGTCTGAGATGCTTTCAGGTGGGCGGCGCAAGCAGGCGCTTTTGGGTGATGCGATGGAGGCGGTGATCGCCGCTGTGTACCGCGATGGCGGGTTTGACGTGGCACGCGATCTGGTGCTGCGGCTGTGGGGGGAGCGCGTGCGTAAGGTCGAAGCTGACGCGCGCGATGCCAAGACCGCTCTGCAGGAATGGGCGCAGGCGCGGGGGCTGCAGCCGCCGCAATATGTGGAACTGGCCCGTGACGGACCCGACCACGCGCCGCAATTCACGATTGAGGCGAGACTGGAAAGCGGGCAGGGGTCTCGGGCTAGGGCAGGATCCAAGCGTCAGGCCGAGCAGGCGGCGGCCAGTGCGCTTCTTGAAAAAGTGCAGGCGGAGTGAGGGGCGGCTCGTCCGTCCTGACGGACCGTCTCGCTGGTGTTGGGCGCTGAAACCCGGTAGAGGCCCACACACATGACCCAAGAGACCCCAAACATGACCACCAAGGCAGGCTTTATCGCCCTGATCGGGGAGCCCAATGCCGGCAAATCGACGCTGCTCAACCGCATGGTGGGCGCCAAGGTGTCTATTGTCACCCACAAGGTGCAAACCACGCGCGCGCGCATTCGCGGCGTGACCATTGAGGGTAGCGCGCAGCTCGTGTTTGTTGACACGCCCGGCCTTTTTCGTCCTCGCCGTCGGCTTGATCGCGCCATGGTCGCAGCCGCCTGGGGCGGGGCGGCGGATGCCGATATCGTGGTGCTGTTGGTTGAGGCCCATCGCGGCATAACCGACGGCGTTGAGCGCATCCTCGAAGAGCTGCCAAAATCCGTCAAATCTCAATCTGTGGCGCTGGCTATCAACAAAATCGACCGCGTGAAGTCCGACGCGCTCTTGAGTCTGACAAAAGATCTCAATGACCGGTTTGGCTTTGTCGAGACCTTCATGATTTCAGCCGAGAAGGGCCATGGCGTGCAGGATTTGCGCAGCTGGCTTGCCAAATCGCTGCCCGAAGGGCCCTGGCTTTACCCCGAAGATCAACTTGCCGACCTGCCGATGCGTATGATCGCGGCCGAGATGACGCGCGAAAAGCTGACGCTCCGGCTGCATCAGGAATTGCCCTATCAATTGACGGTCGAAACCGAAGGCTGGGAGGAGCGCAAGGACGGGTCGGTCAGGGTCGATCAGATCGTCTATGTCGCCCGCGATGGCCACAAGGGCATTCTGCTCGGCAAAAAGGGCGAGACCATTAAGGGCGTGAGCCAGGCCTCTCGCGCCGAGCTTGAAGAGTTCCTTGGCCGCCGGGTGCATCTGTTCCTTCAGGTCAAAGTCCGCCCCAACTGGCTGGACGAGGCGGAGCGCTATTCGGAAATGGGCCTTGATTTCAAGGACGGAGGCGCGTGAGCCGTCTGACATCCGAGTTTTGGGTGCAGGCCTATCTGGCGCGGCTCCGGATGTCGGGCATCCCGGCCTTTGTCACCAGCCACGGGGATGATCACGCGGGCGCGATCATCGTCAAACTGAACACACTTGATGGGCAGGCCAGGGTTTTTCAGCGTGGGTTCGACATTCTCTCGGAAACGCGCGGATGGGACATCTTGGCGGACGGTGCGGAGACAGATGTGGATCAGGCGATTGCCCGACAAAAGGGATTTGACCCGGATATCTGGGTGATTGAGGTGGAAGATCGCGCCGGGCGGCACCTGTTGGATGAGCCGGGCCTCTCGGATTAGGTGCGCAGCCTTTCGCGAAAACTGCGCACCCATCTTTCAACTATTCCACTGTGATCATCCTTTGTGCCAGGACAGACTGGCTTGGCACATCCAGAATGCGCAGCTCGTAAATGCCGGGCGCATCCGGCATCTTGATCTCCACTTCCGTCAGGCCGTTCATCTTCTGCGCCGTGATCCAGGTAAAGATCGCCTGATCGGGTGCCGCCAGCGTCAAACGCTGATCAGAGCTTTCCTGTTCCACCTGCCAGGTGATCGGCACCAAGCTGCCCGCTGCAGCCGCATCTGGCGCCTCAATCATCGCGCCATCATTTAGCGCGGCGGTCTCTGGCACCACGTCGATCATCTGTCGCGCCAGAACGCGCGTCCCTTCTTTCAGAACATAGCGCAGCTCATAAAGCCCGGGCGTCTCCGGCGTCTTCATCGCCCGCTCGGTTTGCCCCCGGATGCTGAAATACTGTGAGAAATCATTGTCCGGGCTGCCCACCGGGGCCAGAACGATGTAATCGGCCTCGTTCACCGTCGGCGTCCAGCTGACCGTCATTTCGCTCT
>CAKZYL010000069.1 GCA_937884705.1 uncultured Roseovarius sp.
TTCATGGCCTTCCTGTCCATAGAGCGTTTCCCTGCCATCGCCCCCGAAGAGAACGTCGCCCAGCGCACCACCTTTCAAAGTATCGTTCCCGCTCCCGCCATTGAGCGTGTCATTGCCAATGCCACCGGCCAACAGATCATTGCCGCCGTTACCTGAAAGGGAATCGTCCCCTCTGCGACCCCGGATTGTGTCATCGCCCGCGCCACCGAACACGGTATCACGCCCCAAACCGGCGTCTACCGTATCGTCAGTATCTCCTGCCATGACCGTGTCGCGGCCCGCGCCAGCCTTGATAGTGCCGGTGACTTGCCCCGATCGCGTATCCAGAAGATCATTCCCGCTGCCCAGATTGACGTTGCCGTCAATCAGACCAAAGTTCTCCAACGCGTTGTCACGTGCATCCCCGACGATATTGCCAGTGATCTCCCCGGTCTCACCCACGAAAATCCGATCCGCTTCCAGTTGGCCGCCGTTCAAGAAGACCTTACCTTGACCACCGCCAGATTCATCTATGGAACCCGTTGCAAAATCAAAGGCGGCGCCAACAACAAGCAGTTCACCCGCGTCGAAGCGGCTTGTGGCACCGTTGACCCTTATCGTGCCTTCCGTGTTTGCCGCACCTGCGACAATGGTCACTGAGTTCTTTTCTGCCTGGTTTTCTACCGTCGCACCGTTCTGGATCGTCAGTGTCCCGCGGGATCCGGAATGTAGGCCAACACCGATCAATCCCGCAGCGCCCGCACCCAGATTGGTGCCAGCGCTGCCGAACAGGGTGAGTTTGGAGCCAGAGCCGCTAATCAATGCGACGCCTTCGGCTTGAGCAGGGCGATCGTCGGTTTTTCCTTCCCCGACAATGAACTTGGGATAAGCATCGTTTGCCCCGTCAATGACAACCTCTGCCCCGCCTGTCAGTCTCAGGGTGCCATTACCACGCTCCCCGATAAGAAGTTCGGATGTGCGATTTTCTTCAAACCCGTCTCGGCGATCCGATATGATCTCGAGCTTTGACCCCTCACCATCAAGGCGCAGAATGCCTTCGGTCTCGGCTTCACGGCCAACCGTTACCCGTGCACCGACGCGGTTATCCATGCTTGAGATCGAGACGGTGCCGCCAGAAAGAATGGAAAACTCGTTGCGCCCCGCGCCGCCGATGTTTTGTTGACCTATTTCCAACGCGGAGTCTTCGCCAAAAATGTTGATAGCCCCTTTGTTTTGCACCGTCGCACGCCCGGTCCCACCGCGGTATCCCAAGCTGAAATAAGGACCGTTGAACTCATTGTCCGCGGTCGGCATGGGGCCAATGACCGGCGCGTCATCTGAGGGGCCGGTCATGAAAAGATTTAGCGTTGAGCCCTCGCCATCCACCACAAGCACACCGGTTGATCCGTAGTTTCGACCAAGACTAACAACCGGGACGTCATAGTTGGAGGTCGGATCATTTTGAACATTGATCGTTCCACCATTTGTCACCTCGATGCGGCCATAAGAACCGGCGTCCCGCCCGGCGCGAAGAAACCCGGCATAGCCTGTATAGGTGGTGAAATTTCCAAACTCGTCTGACGCGGTCAACGTGCTTCCCGGCCCGTCAACCTGGAGAAGACCGTTTGAGCCTGCAGATCGTCCCACGACGATGAAGAACCCGTTTGCGGACCCTCCATTTGTGATCGTCAGCTGTCCGTCACCCGCGCGGCCTACATTGATGTTTCCCGCCCCTCCGCTTGAGGTCAGGCTGGAGCCGGGACCGTCGATGTTCAAGAACCCATTGCCTGTACTCGAGACACCTATTTGAACACCGTTATAGCCACCGGACGTGATGGTTAGATCTGATCCACCATTGATATCAGCACGACCAAAGCTAGAGTATCCGACGGTCAAAAACGAGAAGGTGGGCGAAAAAAGCGGCGACCCTCCAAGACTGGAGTTTCCTTGAAGAGTAACAACCATGAGCTGTTCCTTTCTTGAGGGAGACCGTGCCTGAAAACCGGTGACGGAACAAGCAAAACTGGTTTTTGCGCGCATGCCGTCACGCTCACGGCACACCCACCGGCCGATTGCATCCGTTGTTTTGCAGAGCTTATCCGCAAGCAAGTCGGGCCAAACTTCAGATGGAATTATGCGTTTGCTTCGTTGATACTGCTTAATAAACGGCTGAAGGACTTGGGATCTTGAAGATCACGAAATTCAACTTCATATCAGGACTTCCAAGGTCCGGATCCACATTGGCCGCTGCTATTTTCAAACAAAACCCCCGGTTTCATGCGGGCATGTCAAGCCCCATTGCATCGTTGTTCAGCGGCATTGTATCTCAAGTCTCCGCGGGCAATGAACTGTCATCCATCGTCTCACAACAGCAGCGGGAGAACATGCTCAGAGGGCTGTTTTACAGCTACTATCAGGAGTGCGAGCAGGACGTCATTTTCGACACGAACAGAGCGTGGACCGCGCAATTGCCCGCGTTGATGCGCATCTTTCCGGAGGCAAAACTGATCTGCCTGGTGCGCGACGTCGCCTGGATTATGGACAGCCTGGAGATAAAGTTCCGGGAAAATGCCTTCGAAAACACACGTCTTTTCAATTCCGCAGCTGAGCGCGCGACGGTTTACACGCGCCTCGATGCCTTGGCGAATTCAAACCGTTTGGTTGGCTATGCATGGCACGCGCTTCGGGAGGCATGTTATTCGGAATTTGCTGACAGGATCGTGATCGTGGATTACGAATTGCTGGTCAACAGACCGCAGGAGGTGTTCGATCTTCTCTATGACTTTATCGGTGAAGAAACCTTCAAACATGATTTTGAAGCGGTAAAATTTGATCACCCCGAATTCGATGCTCAACTTGGGTTGGATGGACTGCATCGAGTACATCCAACCGTTGCGCCCAGACCTCGAAAAAGCGTGCTGCCTCCTGATCTCTTCGAGAAGTATTCCAACATGACCTTCTGGCGCGACCTGACAGACTCTGAAACCTTTAGGATTGTGGTTCAGGATGTCGGCAAATCAAACAGCGACCGTTGAAAATCAATATCTGCAGGACGGGCTACCGAAAAGAAAAATCCTTTTAAAAAATTTGGCAATAGCGCATGCACCTGGCCTGAGAAGCGCCTGAAATTTGCGCGGAACCTGGATCGATGAGCTGCCAGTCCAGAACCAAGTTCTAAAAGTGATAGACTGAGCCATAATGAACCTCCCCGGTTTTACCGGAGACTGTTGAGTTTGTATTTCAAGCTGCGATTTTGTCTGACTTCAAGGGTCGTTCGTATTTCTCCTTTGCTTTGTTTGGCGTGATGTAGCCGATAGGCTCAAGCAGGCGCTCTTTGTTGAACCAAGCGACCCATTGCAATGTTTCCCATTCGACCTGATCTTTGGACTTCCACGGCCCCAGTCGATTGATGACTCCGGTTTTGAAGAGGCCTGTGATTGTCTCGGCCATAGCGTTATCACAGCTGTAACCCACACCCGCCTGGAAAGTGCTAATAAGGAAACAGGGACACGGATTGCGGTGAGCGAGACCACCGCAGATCTTGTCTCCGGATTTCGTGGGCGTCCCATTGGATCTCTGATCCTCAAAGGACGGACGCA
>CAKZYL010000070.1 GCA_937884705.1 uncultured Roseovarius sp.
CCAGCCGTGGAAGTAGCTGGTGGCTTCACGCCCGAACGGGTTCGATAGCGCAGGCAGCATGACCACGTAATCGACCATGACATTGAAGTAGCGTGTGACCGCATCCACCGCGCCTGTCATGAAGAAGACGAAGAGGAAGAGGCCCACGGCCATGATCATGTTGATCTCAGACAACCTCTTCACGCCCGCATCCATACCCAGCAGAACGGAGCCCAGAGCGATAACCGTGATGCCGATGATCAGAACAACGGTGACTGTGTCGGTTGTTTCAATGCCGGCCACTTCGTTCAGACCGAAGGCCACCTGCTGTGCCCCCAGGCCCAGAGACGTCGTGAGACCGAAGAGCGTGGCGAACACGGCGAGCGTGTCAATCGCATGGCCCCACCAGCCCCAGACGCGATCTCCCAAGATCGGGTAGAAGGCCGAGCGCAGGGTCATTGGCATGCCTTTGTTATAAGCAAAGATCGCCAGCGTCAGACCGACAAGCGCGTAAACGCACCATCCTTCGAGACCCCAGTGGTGAATGGTGCCGACGATCCCGATGTATTCATTCCCTGGCTGGGTCGCGTCGATGCCCAATGGGCTCGCGCCTCCACCTTCGGAGAAGTTATAGTACGTGGGCTCAAGCACGCCGAAGAACAGCAGACCAATGCCGATGCCGGCGGCAAACATCATCGCGATCCAACCGGCATAGGAGTAGTCAGGTTTGGCGTCTTTGCCGCCGATCCGCACAGATCCCACCGGCAACACGATGAGCGCAAGGCAGAAGATCAGCATGGCGTTGACAGACAACACGAGGAACCAGTCGAAAGTGCTGGTCAGCCACGGGCGCAGCCAGCCAAAGAATGAGGCCGCAGCTTCCTGATTGGTCAAAGAAACGACCACGAAAGCGGTAATCAAAACCGCCGAGATCACAAAGACCGGGTTGTGAATGTCCAATCCGAACGGGCGGATGTTATCCTGTCCCAGTTCGAAATCGGTTTGGAAGTTTGGATCCGCATTTGCGGATTCAGCCCCCATATTTTCTGTTGTGTCACTCATTTTAGTGTCCCGTTTTGGGCCCTCATAGGGGCTCTTTTCCCGCTTGGGCGCGGGGAATATTTCAAGTGTTCTTTACAAACCTTGGAGCTGGCAAGGATTTTGTTTTCTGCAGCGCAGCGACCAGAACTTGCTGAATCGCAACGTCAATCGCGCATTGCGAGAATTTAACTGCCCAAAAACAAGGCACTCTCGAAATGTAAGCGTTTTCCTCGCATCTGCAGAAAAACGGCAGTGTGCTGCTCATCCAGCCCAAGTGTCGCAGCGGGGAATCGGAATGAGGGTTTTCACACAAGGCCAAAGAGCCTATCTAACCACCTTCAAATTTCGCGCGGGACTCAGAGTCGTGGCCAAGCCAAAAGACAATCCAAACTACAAGGTCATCGCCGAGAACCGGAAGGCGCGGTTCGACTATGCGATTGATGACGATATTGAGTGCGGGATGATCCTTGAGGGATCGGAAGTCAAAAGC
>CAKZYL010000071.1 GCA_937884705.1 uncultured Roseovarius sp.
CGGTTTTTTTCAGTTTTTACTTTTTTGATTTTATTGAGATGGCTACCCCCGACATCTACACGCGCGGGGCCGCCTTTGGCATTCCAGGCGAAGCGGTCGATGGAATGGACGTGTTGGCGGTCAAGGAAGCAGGCGAAAAGGCCGTCGCGCACTGCCGCTCGGGCAAAGGCCCCTATATCCTTGAGGTGAAAACCTATCGCTATCGCGGGCATTCGATGTCTGACCCGGCCAAGTACCGCACGCGCGAAGAGGTTCAGAAAGTCCGCGAAGAAAAAGACGCGATCGAACATGTGCGTGATCTGCTCCTTGCAGGTAAGCATGCAGCAGAAGACGACCTCAAGGCCATCGACAAAGAGATCAAGGCCCGCGTCAACGCAGCAGCAGACTTTGCAAAAGAAAGCCCAGAACCCGCGATAGAAGAGCTCTGGACGGACATCTACGCCACAGAAATGAAACAAGCGGCGCCCGCGTAAGGAGGAGAACCCAACGATGGCAATCGATATTCTTATGCCTGCGCTTTCGCCGACAATGGAAGAAGGCACGCTGGCAAAATGGCTGGTCAAAGAAGGTGATACAGTCGCTTCAGGCGACATCATGGCCGAGATCGAAACCGACAAAGCAACGATGGAATTTGAGGCCGTGGATGAAGGTGTTATCGGCAAGATCCTCGTCGCCGAAGGCACCGAGGCGGTGAAGGTCAACACGCCCATCGCCCTGCTCCTGGAGGACGGCGAGAGCGCTGATGATGTCACGTCCGCACCCGCCGAGGCCGAGGCTCCTGCCCCAGCTATTGCCGAAGCACCCGCCTCTGCGCCTGCAACGCCTGCGCCCGCGGCGCCTGTTGCGGACACGAGCCCTGATTGGCCAGACGGCACAGAGATGAAAACCATGACCGTGCGAGAGGCGCTGAACTCGGCAATGGCCGAAGAAATGCGCGGGGATGATGCGGTTTTCATTATGGGCGAAGAAGTCGCCGAATATCAGGGGGCCTATAAAATCACGCAAGGCCTGCTCGATGAGTTCGGTGCCAAACGCGTGGTCGACACGCCCATCACGGAACACGGATTTGCTGGCATCGGTGTGGGTGCTGCCTGGGGTGGCCTGAAACCCATTGTCGAATTCATGACGTTTAACTTTGCCATGCAAGCCATTGATCAAATTATTAACTCTGCCGCCAAAACGCTTTACATGTCCGGCGGACAGATGGGCAGCCCGATTGTTTTCCGAGGGCCCAACGGCGCCGCCGCGCGCGTCGCAGCGCAGCACTCTCAGGACTACGCGGCATGGTACGCCCATGTGCCGGGCCTCAAAGTGGTGCAACCCTACTCTGCCGCCGATGCCAAAGGTCTTCTCAAAACCGCGATCCGCGATCCCAACCCGGTGATCTTCCTGGAGAACGAGATCCTCTACGGCAAAACCTTCGACGTGCCCGTGCTAGAGGATTTCACCATTCCCTTCGGCAAAGCCCGCATTGCACGAGACGGCTCAGATGTCACCATTGTCAGCTTCGGCATCGGCATGACCTACGCGCTGGAAGCCGCCGAGGCACTGGCCGCCGACGGCGTCTCTGCCGAGGTGATCGACCTGCGCACCCTTCGCCCCATCGACTACGACACGGTCATCGCCTCCGTGATGAAGACCAACCGCTGTGTCACCGTCGAGGAAGGCTGGCCTGTGGCGTCCATCGGAAACCACATCAGCGCGATCTTGATGCAACGCGCCTTTGATTGGCTGGACGCGCCCGTGATCAATTGTACGGGAAAGGATGTGCCCATGCCCTATGCAGCCAACCTCGAGAAACTGGCGCTCACCTCGACCCAAGAGGTGCTCGACGCGGTTCATCAAGTCACCTACCGGTAAGGAGCACGCGACATGGCACTCGAAATTCTCATGCCCGCTCTGTCTCCCACGATGGAAGAAGGCACATTGGCAAAGTGGCTCGTCAAGGAAGGCGACGAAGTGGCTTCTGGCGATCTGTTGGCGGAAATTGAAACTGACAAAGCCACCATGGAATTTGAGGCCGTGGATGAAGGCGTGATTGGAAAACTCATCGTGGCCGAGGGCACCGAGGCCGTAAAGGTCAACACGCCCATTGCCCTCCTGTTGGAAGACGGCGAAAGCGCAGATGATGTGGCGGCCCAACCCGCAGTGGCCCCAGCCCCCGCCGCGTCAGCGGCGCCACCAGAACCCGCCGCGCCAGCGGCCACCGAAAGCCCCGCGCCAGCGGCCCCGGCAAAAAGCGACGGCCAGCGCATCTTTGCCTCCCCTCTCGCACGGCGCATCGCTGCGCAAAAGGGCCTCGATCTTAGCCAAGTCACAGGCTCTGGTCCCCATGGCCGCATTGTGAAGGCAGATGTGGAACAGTCCGAGGCGCGCCCGCAAGGGAGCGACGAGGCCGCCAAACCGGCACAAGCCGCGCCCTTGGCCACTGCACCAGCTATTGTAAGTGGCCCCTCAACCGACGCAGTCGTCGCCATGTACCAGGACCGCGACTACGAAGAGGTCTCGCTCGACGGCATGCGCAAAACAATCGCGGCCCGTCTCACGGAAGCAAAGCAAACGATCCCGCATTTCTATCTGCGGCGCGACATCAAACTCGACGCGCTGCTCAAATTCCGGTCTGAGATCAACAAACAGCTCCAAACCCGCGGCATCAAGCTCAGCGTCAATGACTTCGTGATCAAAGCCTGTGCGAACGCGCTGCAAGCTGTGCCCGCCTGCAACGCCGTTTGGGCTGGCGATCGCGTCTTGCAGTTAAAACCCTCCGATGTCGCTGTCGCCGTCGCCGTGGAAGGCGGCCTCTTCACCCCTGTTTTGAGAGATGCAGACAGCAAATCCATCTCTGCGCTGTCGACGGAAATGAAAGATCTCGCCGCGCGCGCCAGAGACCGCAAGCTTGCCCCGCAAGAGTATCAAGGCGGTACATTTGCCATTTCAAACCTCGGCATGTTCGGCATTGATAATTTTGACGCCGTGATCAACCCGCCCCATGGCGGCATCCTGGCGGTCGGAGCAGGCGTGAAAAAGCCGGTGGTCAACGCGGACGGGGAACTGGCTGTCGCGACAGTCATGTCTGTCACAATGTCGGTCGATCACCGCGTGATTGACGGTGCCTTGGGGGCCGAATTGCTCAAGCACATTGTGGATAACCTTGAGAATCCGCTCTCAATGCTGGCCTGACCCCGCGACACAACCGAAATCATGACAAAAAAGTGAGCAAAAAACTGATGCGCAGGGGCAACCCTGCGCTCGTTTTGGCCTGTTATCAATCGACAGACCCGCGGCAGAAGAATACGGTGCAAAAATAGTCTCTGGGGAATTTGAAAATGACATTGATCACCCGTCGCGCCATTTCATTGGGTCTTGCCGCATCGTTTTTTGCGCCCGCGACGGCTCGCGCGTCTGAGCTATTTGAACCCTCTTCCGACCTGGCGCCGAACCTGTCCACACGGTCCACGACCACACCAGTTGTGTTTGATCAGGCGTTCTACGAGGCCTCCGCACAACGCAACGCTCAGGACATCGCAGAGCTGACACAGGGCTTCATCGATCTTGGCCCGGATGTCGATCCGAATGAAGCGGCCCGTGCCGCGCGCGCGGTTTACACCTATGTTGATCAGCTCAAAATCGAGTACCAGATCACCGGGTCGGCGCTGGCGCACAACACCAAGGTGAACATGGGGATCGCGCCGCGTGGTCTCTGCTGGCACTGGGCGCACGACATTGACGCGCGTTTGATGCGTGAGCGGTTTCGGACGCTGCAGATCCACCGCGCCATTGCCAACCACAACAATCTGCGACTGGAACACTCGACGACCATGCTGGGGCGTCGCGGCGATCCAATGTATCGGGCCATCGTTCTTGATCCGTGGCGGCAAGGCGGCACGCTCTTTTGGGAAATTGCCGCCAACGACACCCGGTATGATTGGACAGATCGCGACCAGGTTTTTGCATACAAACGCGCCTTGAAAGAAGGTCGCCCGTTCAGAACAGTGGGCACCCAAAGCGGTTTGCAAAGAGGTGTCCAGCCCGCAAGCAGTGCAAGCTCGACGACGCGTGCCAGCACGTCGACATCGACGCGCGGCGACACCAATGGGCCGCAAATCCGGCGCACCGGGTTCAACCGGTATCTCGATTGATCTGAGTCGCTCCGCTTAGGATCGTCGCGCGACGCCTTAAAAGCGCGTGAGCGTTGTTTACCGTACGCCCAAAAGCTGATCCATCGCCACGGACGGATGATCGCATCCAGCCTCGCCCACGATCCTCGCAGGGACCCCGGCCACGGTCTTGCACGGCGGCACTTCCTGGAGAACGACGGAGCCTGCAGCAATCCGGCTGCACGACCCGACCTTGATGTTGCCCAGGACCTTGGCACCTGCGCCAATCAGAACACCGTCACCGATCTTCGGGTGGCGATCTTCTTCTTCCTTGCCGGTTCCACCCAGTGTCACCGAATGCAGCATCGAGACATTGTCGCCGACAACAGCCGTTTCGCCGATGACGATGGAATGCGCGTGGTCGATCATGATGCCCTTGCCGATGCGCGCGGCGGGATGAATGTCCACGCCAAACACTTCAGAGGATCGCATCTGCAAAAACCGCGCCATGTCGCGCCGCCCATTTTTCCACAGCCAATGGGCCACACGATAGGCCTGGACCGCCTGAAACCCTTTGAAATAGAGCAATGGCAGGATGTACCGGTCGCAGGCCGGATCGCGATCATAGACAGCCACGATATCTGCACGCGATGAAATCCCCACATCCGGATCTTCGCGATAGGCCATGTCGCAAATCTCTCTCAAAATCTGCTCGGACAGCTCATTGGATGTGAGCTTCATCGAGACACGATACGCCAGCGCTGATTCCAACGAACGATGGTGCAGGATTGAGGAATGCACAACGCCGCCCAAAAGCGGCTCATCGGTCAATGTGTCTTGCGCTTCGCGTTTGATCTGTTCCCATACCGGGTCCAGTTCCTTGATATGAGTGCGCATCTTGGCCATGGTAAACTCCTGCCGTATCGACGTGGATTATAGCAGATAGGCATTATTGGTAAATTGCAAAGGCGTGATAGGGGACATCACGATCATGAATGAGGCTGAGCTGGACGACATGCGCCGAGTGATCCTTGCGCGGCTTGCCGATCTGACCGCAGAAGATGGATTGGGCGAAGCCGGGCAACGCACGGTGGAATTGGATCAACAGGCCGTGGGTCGTCTCAGTCGGATGGATGCGCTCCAAAATCAGGCCATGGCCAAAGCCAGCGGTGCGCGACGACACGCCGAACGGACGCGTTTGAACGCCGCGCTGGCACGTTTGGACGAAGGAGAATTCGGCTATTGCGACAGTTGCGGAGACGGCATCAACCCCAAGAGACTGGCCCTCGACCCGGCCGCAACGCTTTGCGTAGAGTGCGCGCGATCATAGCGTTTTCCATCACACGGAGGGATGTCAAAGGGGAACAGCATCGGCTGATACAGCCTCTGTTGAGACTGATCTGATTGCCGAAAACACGCGGGCAAGCAGAAAAAACATAGAGAAATCGCAAGGTAGGCATGCCAAAGGCCGATCAGACCCTGAAGCAATAGTATGGTCAACGCGATGAGGCGCGTCGCAAAAGTTCTGCCGCGTCTGGATGATCGAGCAGCGATTCATTTACCTCGAAATCCATGTGCCGACGGTTTTCATGCCCCGGCAGCGTTTGCGTCAAAGCGTCCTTGAGCTCTCGCGGCAAAGCATCCCGGGTGCGCGTGTCTATAAGGAAGGTCTCCGCGGATATACCTTCTGCGAAAATGATGTGATGGCGATCAAACAGCAGTTGGAAATAATCGACAAAGCCACCCATTTGACGCATGACCGTGTCCCCGTTGATCAGATGTCGCGCGCGCACCAGAACTTCCTTTCGCCCAGCGCCAAGGGCGTCAACGCGTTGATAGATGAACAACCTGTGGTCGGGGCTGACGATCAGGTCATTTTGGTTGTGCAATGCGCCCGCCTTGATCCGAATGGGGGCGAAATCGCCAACGGCCCGCACGGTGGACTGCCCGATCCAGCGAATGGCCTGCGGTCCATCGTCCCGCGTCAAAACCATATCTCCAACACTCAGGTCTTCGATTGCTTTTTGAATGCCGGAGGCCATGGTGATTTGTGTTCCGCGCGAAAACGACACACAGGCCACCTCTGCAAACTTCCGTCTTGCACGTTCACGATCAATTCCGACAAGCACGTATCCCGTTTTCGCTGACATATGTGCCAGAGGCAAACCGAACACATTGGCGACGTTGCCATCAGCGTCGACTTCGACCAGCACGATCAACTCAGTGGTCAGGCCCGTGGCCTCCATCATCGTAAGGCAGCAGTCAAGGTGCAGCGCACCACCGGGATTGCCCACGTCCGTGTCGGACCCGACGATCAATTCACCGTCTTTTGTCGTTTCCACGGAAAGACGGTGGGTCCGGGCCGACGGGTTGAGCTCGTAGGTGTCATCTAGATCAAGCTCTGCAGCAAAGGACAGAGGATCGCCCATGTTGGCGCCGTTCACGACCTCAATATCCTTGCTTTCAAACACCGGGATTGAATGCGCTGGCGTGACACCCGCATTAAGGATCGCCTCGGGCGTCATGGCAGGCTTGGTGTCAGCATGGCTGACTGTTTCAGAGGGTGCATTGGATAAACGCTTCATATCTGGCTCATGCAACACTCATAACAACTCAACCGGCATTCGACCTCAATCATCGAACATATACGCAGTTTGTGGCAGATTATAGTCAATTCGGGTCCGTTTTACTGGCTTTTGTTTCACTGGCATTGACGACAAAACTGATGATACCTGTTGGATCAAGACCTCAATTGGTGCTGTTGGCGGTACGCAGCGCAACGCTGCCTTGGAAAATGGACCCATCGGCGGACGACTGGGGCGGCAAGATATCTGCATGGTCCGTCATTGGCCCGTGCACGTGGAAGGGGAACTTCGCATGGATTTGGGAATAAATGGTAAACGCGCGCTGGTATGCGCGTCGTCCAAAGGGTTGGGTCTTGGCTGTGCAGAGGCGTTGGCTGAGGCAGGCGTGTCCCTTGTCATGAATGCGCGCGGGTCAGACGCGTTAGAGGCCTCGGCCGAGGCGATACGTGCCAGATACAGCGTTGACGTCACGATCGTTGCAACGGACGTCACGACAGAGGCAGGCCAAGCAGAGCTGCTCGAAGCCGCGGGTGATCTGGATATCCTGGTCAACAATGCCGGTGGCCCGCCCCCGGGCATGTGGCACGATTGGGACCGGAATGATTTTATCAAAGCGCTTGATGCAAACATGCTGACGCCGATTGCGCTGATGAAAGCCACGTTGCCGGGCATGATGGATCGGGGTTGGGGCCGTGTTGTGAACATCACGTCCGTGTCTGTGAAATCGCCGGTTCCCGTGCTGGGTCTGTCCAATTCGGCGCGAGCGGGTTTGACAGGCTATGTGGCGGGCACGTCGCGGCAGGTGGCTGGCAAAGGCGTTATCATCAACAATTTGCAGCCCGGGATACACGCCACGGACCGGGCGGAGGCGTTGGATCAGGGCGCGGCCAACGCGCAAGGCATCACACCAGAGCAAGCCAAGATCGACCGGTGCACGACGATCCCAGCAGGCCGATATGGCACCCCGCAGGAGTTTGGCGCCGCCTGCGCATTCCTGTGCTCGCAACATGCTGGCTTTATCGTCGGGCAAAACATCCTTTTGGATGGTGGCGCAACGAACACCACAATGTAATCGCGCCAGAGAGCGTCATGACCCATGCCCCCCTAGATACAAAGTCTGGCACGCAGCAGATAGACGGCCTTGTCTACGCGCAGCCGTCTTTGGAGGGGCATGTGGTGCCGCTCGGCGTGGATCTTTTCCTGCCGCCGTCTGAGGCACGGCCAGCACCACTCTTGGTGTGGCTGGGGCCGGATATCCTGTCAAACAGCGCGACCAAGACAGTGGGTACCAAGGTTTTGGCCGATTTCCTCACCCGCCATGGCGTGGCATTGGCCGTCCCAAAAGTGCGGGTGAACGCCACCAGGGCCGATGTGCCGAACACCCTCATAGAGAGGCTGGCACGCATCGAAGGCAAACGGGACAAAAGCGTTCACGCGGATCTGTCGACACTGCCAGCCATGGCCGCCACGCAAGATTTCTGTGCCCTGCTGACCTGGGCAGACGGGAAGGGCAAAGAGGTCGGTCTGACCGGCCGCACTGTACTGGCCGGCGCAAGCACAGGCGCGGGTTTGGCCTTTAACGCCGCCGTTGTTGCACCCCATATCGGGTTGCGGCGGCCGGAGCCTGCGGGCATTTTATCCTATTCCGGAACATGCGCCTGGCCGTCACTTTATGCCCCCGGCCAGTTGCGCGTCTTTGCGCTTCACAATCCATCGGACCGCCGCATGCCAATAGAGCCGATCCGCGAGATGGCGCAAAACGATCCCATGTTTGAGCTGATCGAGAGCATCGAACAGGTGCACGGCTCTTTGGGGCTTTGGCCTCAGGAAACCGCAGAGGACGCCTGCACCCGCATTTTAACGCGCGTAAAGCAGTGGTGCGCGCGCTGACGCTCATCACGTTTTCGGGACATCCCAACTCTCCTCTGGCGTATCCGAAAGGCGCCCCCCAAAAAGTCGCGGGAGGTTACCTGGTTATAGAGAGATCCCATGCAAGCCACAGCCATCATCGTCATTTTCGGGCTCGTCGTTCTGGCCAGTCTGCTCGTTGCGCCGCGACGCGCATCAGTTGAGGGCTTTTTTACCGGTCGCAACGCGTCGGGAGAGGCGCCCAGCCTCATCGTGCTGGTTCTGAGCCAGGTGACAACGTGGATCTTTGCACGCTCTCTCATGAACTCGGCCATTCTTGGGTATTTTTACGGGATCTGGGGCGTTCTGGCCTATGCGGCCTATTACGGATCCTTTCTGACGGGCGCAGCCATTGTTGACCGTCTGCGCGCGGGCGGCGCGGGCTCCGCGCAGGATTGGCTCGGCGCCTCTTTCGGCAAAACCGGCCACATCACCTACAATACGGTCATCGCGCTCAGGCTCTTGTCTGAGGTGTTTTCAAACCTTTTGGTTGTCGGTCTGATCTTTGCGGCCGCCCTGCCCGAGGTTGGCGTGGCCAAAGAGGCTGCCATCATCCTGGTCGCGATCCTCGGTCTTGCCTATTCGGCTTGGGGTGGGCTCAACGCGGCCTTGCGCACGGATGTGCTGCAGATGGTGATCTTTCTTATCGTCTTTGCAGCCGCCTTTGTGGCCCTGCTCGTCAGCCCCGGCTTTGATTTGGGCGCGGTGCTTACAGCAGAGGGGGCAAGCGGCGCCTGGAACGGCCAAGTCCTTCTGATCGTGGCCTTCTTACAAGTATTTTCCTACCCCGCTCATGATCCCGTGATGATGGATCGCGGCTTTCTCGCCGATCGCCGCGCAACGCGCGCCGCGTTTTTGCATGCGTTTTGGCTCTCGACCTTATGCATCATCGCGTTTGGCTTTTTTGGCATTCAGGCTGCGCTTGTTGGCGCGGAATACGACAACAGCCTGCTGGGCACATGGATGCAGATGTTTCCAGCCTGGATTTTCGTGGCGCTGCTCGTCTCCCTTCTGATCAGCGCGCTCAGCACGCTCGACAGCGCATTGGCCAGTGCCGCACGGCTGGTCGTGGATGAGCTCAACCTCACACCGCGCACGCTGAATGGCGGGCGCATCGCTATGGTGGTCTTTATGGTGGCCGGCACCGCGCTCACCCTTTGGGGCAACCAGACGCTCTTTGACGCGGTGGCGGTCAGTGGGACCGCAAGCATGTTCCTGACGCCCGTGCTGATCGTGGGTCTCTTTATGAATAGAAAAGTGCCCGTCTGGTCCTATCTCGGTGCATTTGCATCTGCGATGATCGGCGCCTGGGCGTATTTTGGCCGCGACGGCCTAATCTGGTCGGCGATCCTGCCCGAGGGCCATAAATACGAACAACTCCTTGTCATTTGCGTTTTGGTTCTGGCGGTCGGGTTTGTATCTGTTCTTGCCGGGGCGCGGAAAAAGAGCCTTAAGCCTGCATAGAATCAAGGGCGTAGGCCAAGACCCAACGGCCCCCTCAACAATCGCGGCGCACCAATAAGATTGATCGCTGAGCCACTCTTTTTTCCCCAGAATGACGGTCAAAGCCGCTTTGGTCCTTCCACATCGCGTTCGGACGGACTAGATACACCAGAGGAAATTCAAAGGGGCGCTTGGTAATCGCCCCATTTGATGGGAGAAAACGCATGCTGAACAATATTGGCCTTCCGGGCATTCTTCTCATTGCTGTGGTCGTGCTGGTGCTCTTCGGCCGTGGCAAGATCTCGTCTTTGATGGGCGAAGTGGGCAAAGGCATCACGTCGTTCAAAAAGGGCGTGGCTGACGGCAACAAAGAGATCGAAGACGCTGCAAATGCGGACGCCGCAGCCGTCGCCAAAGACGTCACCCCCGAGCAGGAAAAAGACAAGGTCTGATCTAGCCCATGTTTGATCTTGGCTGGACCGAGCTGATGGTCATCGGCATCGTGGCGCTCATCGTCGTGGGGCCGAAGGACCTTCCGGGCATGTTCCGGACGGTGGGCAATTTCGTGGGCAAAGCCAAGAAAATGGCGCGGGAGTTCTCCAAGGCGATGAATGACGCCGCGGATGATGCCGGTGTGGGCGATGTAAAGCGCTCTTTTGATGCGGCGACTAACCCCGTCAAGACCGCCGTGAACGAGGTCAAGAAATCCACGGAGAGTTTTACCGCACAGACCATGGCCGGGCCAAAACGCGCGGAGATGACGCCGGAACGCGCTGAAATGGCGGAAAAAATCTCCAAAAAATCCGCAGAGATCGCGGAAGAACGCATGGCGGCAGAAGCGGCCGAGAAAGCCGCGCCAAAGCCCGCAGCCAGCGCATCCGCCAAGGGTGCTAAAAAAGCCAAGAAAGCCGCCGACACGCCCGCGAGTGACCCGTCACCAAAACCAAAGAAAGCGGCGAGCAAGTCATGAGCGACACCACAGACCAGGACGATGAGGAGGTCGAAAACAGCTCCGCACCGCTCATTGAGCATTTGGCAGAGCTACGCACGCGCCTCATTCGGTCTGTGATCGCGTTCATCATCGGCATCGTCCTGGCCTTCAC
>CAKZYL010000072.1 GCA_937884705.1 uncultured Roseovarius sp.
ATCTGGCAAACCCTGCCGGGTTGGCGGTGGGCGGCACGGATTGCCCGAATGCCCGGCGTGACACCTCTACTCGAGGTGGGTTACCGTCTATTTCTGCCGGTTCGGCCACTGCTGTCCAAAGCGGCGTCGTGGTTTGGTGCCAAGCCGATGCCGCAGCACGGACCGGACCGTTAGCGATGGCATCAGAGACTCATTTCCAAAGGCTCGAGACCCTTATGCGCGGCGCATTAGCACCGCCACCCGGGGCGGGCCGCATCGCTTTGGCGCTGACCTTCGGCGTGGCAGCACATCTGATTTTTGCGGTGGCTGTTGCGGCGATGATCCTCGCGATGTATTTCGGGATGAGCCGCAGCTTGGGAAGCGTCCTTTGGCCGTACGCAATTGTGGCCAACGCGTTTCTTATCCTACAATTTCCGCTGGTGCACTCGCTTCTCTTGACTGGTTCCGGCGGGCGCGTCCTGCGGCGTTTGGTTCCGGGTCCTCATGGGCAGACCCTCAGCACGACAACCTACGCGCTGGTCGCGTCGCTCCAGTTGCTGGCACTATTTGCCCTTTGGACGCCCTCTGGCGTCGTCTGGTGGCGCGCCGAAGGCGCGGCGCTCTACACGGTGACTGCGGTTTATACGATTGCCTGGGGATTGCTGATCAAGGCAAGCTGGGATGCGGGCGCGGAAGTCCAATCCGGCGCATTGGGCTGGATGTCCCTCATGCGGAACGCCGCGCCAAAATTCCCCGATATGCCCGCTGGCGGTCTGTTCCGCATCATCCGACAGCCAATCTACGTCGCCTTTGCGCTGACGCTGTGGACCGTGCCGACATGGACCCCGGACCAACTGGCGCTTGCGATTGGCCTGACGGCCTACTGCATAGCAGCCCCCAAGCTGAAAGAACGACGGTTCGCGGCCCGATATGGCGATCGCTTCGAAAGCTACAAGCGTCGAGTGCCTTACGCAGTCCCGGCGATCGGAAAGAATAAACGACATGACTGAGAACACCCGCAATGACCTGACCATCTATGACGGTGTCGCCGCCAATTGGTGGTCCGACGACATCCGCTGGGTCCGTACGCTCAAAAACCTCGTACCGGGCCGGCTCGCGTGGTTCGACAAACACGCAAACTGGAACAGCCTGACCGTTCTCGATCTGGGATGCGCCGGGGGTTTTATGGCCGAAGCGCTCGCCACGCGCGGTGCCAAGGTCACAGGGATCGACCCAGCGGCACAAGCGATCAATGCCGCGCGGGTCCATGCGGCCGATACCGGTCTTGAAATCCAATACGACGTTGGGGTGGGAGAAGAACTACCCTATGAAAACGCTGCCTTCGACGTTGTCGTCTGCGTCGACGTTCTGGAACATGTGGGGGATCTTACCAAAGTCCTCGCGGAAGTGGCGCGGGTTCTCAAACCCGGTGGCCTCTTTCTGTTCGACACGATCAACCGCAATCTTTTGTCGCGTTTTGCGACGATCACCATTGCCGAAGATACCCTAGGCCTACTGCCCAAAGGCACGCACGATCCGGCGCTTTTCATTCGACCCGCAGAGCTGCGTACCGGACTAGAGAAAGCGGGCCTTGTGTCCGGTCCGATGACGGGCCTTGGACCTCGGGGACTGAACCGTAACGGTGATTTCACCTTTGGCCCGCTTCCGATCCGAACCGTGATCTACATGGGCATCGCCCGCAAACCGGGGAACCACTGATGATTGAAATCACCCTTCTGGTCACCGCGCTGCTGTTTGGCGGTATGGTGCTCTATTCTTTCGGCTTTGCTGCCTTTGTCTTTAACGCACTTCCGCCCGAAACCGCAGGCCCGCTCATTCGACGCGCCTTTCCGCATTTCTATCTGTTCGTGTTGGCCAGTTCGGCAGTTGCAGCGGCCATTGCATTTGCGTTCGATCCCGTTTCAAGCGCCATTCTCATAGCTATAACGGTCACGACGATCCTCGCGCGCCAAGTCCTCATGCCCGCAATCAACACCGCCACCGATGCGGGTTCAAAAACTCGGTTCAATGTCCTGCACAGTCTTTCGGTTGTGATTACGCTGGCGCATATTGGCGCTGCCGCTATCGTGCTTATCCGGCTTGCGGGATCCTGACGCGAGGGATCTTTCTTAAACTGGATTCTGTGCGCCGGCAAAAAACATCAAACCACCATCGGCATCGTAAATGGGCCGTATGCGCAACCGGTTCAGGAACGGTGATCCGTCTTTACGATAGTTCAGGATGTCGATGGTAAAGCGTGTCTCCGCCTTCAGACCCTGGCGAATTGCCTCTATTGCATGAGGACTGGTCTCTGGTCCTTGTAAGAAGCGGCAGTTGCGCCCAATGGCTTCTTCCGGTGTATAGCCGGTCTGATCTTCGAACTCATCGCTCACAAAAATCATCGGGTTGTCAGAAACAGACGGATCCGAAAAGACCACGCTCATTTCAACTTCGTCGTCTTCCAGAAGCGACCTGAGGTAAGAATGATCAATTTCAGATTTTGACATGGAATTCCCCTTCGCAGGACATCACTTAACGAACAAGTTCGACCTACCTTGTACTCATCCGCACCGGATTGGCCAGAGGCTGATATCAACTGGCTCTGCTTCAAGAACCTGAGTCAGCTGACCGGTGCGCAGCATTCCGTCGGTTACGACCAGCGGAGCCGGTCTGATTGGCTTTGGAGCCCGCAGGTTTGATCCAAACAGGTCACTGCTACGTAACTATCGAGATAGAAAAGAATTGGAAATCAGCTTTAAGATGGAGGATCAAGGCAATGTTAACTGATGCGAGAAACCACGTCTATTTTGCGTGGAACTTCATATTCGATCTCGAAGTAAGCCCGCTTCGCAACATACCAGACGTCGCAACCCGACATTACGCGTTCCAAGTGTTGGGCGCAATGTGGGCTGCAGCGGCGTCGGTCGCTATCGGAAGCTACACATTCTTTGCCGCGAGCTTGATGGGTCACTCTGTCCTGATTGCAGCTGCTGCAATTACTGTCGCAACCTTCACCACGGCTGCGACGAAACCCAATGTCTTTATGCATAATTCTGGTCGCAGAAACGACGGTGAACATGAGTAGGCTTGTTTCATAAGCGCTCGAAGAGAAGTTAAGGAAAAAAAGTGGGAAAGTTGAGCTTGGTCGGGTTTACCCTGATGATGAGCGTGATCGGAACAGGTGCCGCGGCTCATGTGAATTGGTTTGTCGAGAGTGACGCAGAACCTCTTGCCAATGTCAGTTTAACCGACCCCGTTTTTTTGGTGTGGATATGCCTCGCGTCGATGATGGTTCTCTTCTCCGTCTGGATTGACGGGAAATTGCCTACGCTTCGCGTTGCAGAGACCAAGCTTCGTCACGATTTCATGGAGATTCTGCGCGTCTTCACGGGGATGAGCTTTCTTTTGACCGCCTATGAAGGGTCTCTGGTCGCGCCACACAAGGTTGCGGACGGGACATTCGGCCTCGCTCTTGTTGTGATGCAGGCCGTCATTGGCATCATGCTGATCGCCAATCGGTGGATCAAGACTGCGGCTGTCATGATGTTGGTTCTGCACGCTGGCGTCGCAATGAAATTCGGTCTGTTTCCCGCACTTGAATACGCGATCATTATCGGGATTGCGTTCTTCTTACTGTTAAACTCGATCGAGGATGAGGCACGCCGGGATTGGCTGAAACCGTATTCAGTAGATGCGTTGCGGATTTGGACGGGAATTTCACTTGTGGCTCTGGCCGTGGGAGAAAAACTGGCTCCCTCGGCATTGGGCCAGGTTTTTGTTGCGCAGTATCAATGGAACTTCATGCAAGCCCTCGGCTTCGACGTCTTCGACGATCGCCTGTTTGTTCTGTCTGCGGGCATGGTCGAAGCCGTTATCGGGATCGTACTAATCCTTGGCACGACCGTCCGCCTCGCGGTTTTGGCCTTGTCCGTCATGATGGCGATATCGAACATCGTTTTCATCGTCCAAGGCAACAACGAAGCCGCGCTTGTCGAATTTATCGGACATATGCCGATCATTGGCATAGCCCTGCTCCTTTTGTTGTTGGGGTATGGCCAAAGGCTGAAAATCACGCACGCCTTTTCGCAGCAGCAGGCTATTCCAAGAAGTGTTTGAATGTGAACTTCTGACGCCACAACCGCCAAAACAGCCCATAACTGACCTAGAAGGAGTATAGACATGAGCAATGCTGATAGTCTTGGGACCGCAACGCATGCGGACGTCAAAAGCCAACTGAGCCCGGCCACGCCAAGCGTGGACCGCCCGTGGGACTCCTTGAAAGAAGTCCTTCGTCGCGTGAATGTCCGACAGGGCGACCGGGCCACCCATCGCGCCTATCATAGTCTTTACGAAGACATGCTGAATTGAACGCACCGATACTCATAATGGGCGCGACCTCTGGCATTGGCGCGCTGGCCGTTACGGAAGCTGTCGGTCGCGGACTGCCCGTGCGCGCATTTGCGCGCAGCGCTGACAATCTTGAGAAAACCGGTTTGATTGAGCCGTTTGCTGGGGACGCGCGATCGGCAGACGATGTGACGGCAGCGCTAGCCGGTGCACGCGCGGTGATCTACACGCTGGGTATCAAGGAACGGCTTGCGATGCTCTGGGAGGAAGAGACGCTCTTTTCCGACAGTACGCTTGTGCTGATTGAGGCGATGAAAGACAGTGACACCAAGCGATTGGTGGCGATAACTGGATTTGGTGCGGGACGTTCTCGAAGTGCAATGAGTTCGATTGAACGTCTTGGTCATCGGGCCATC
>CAKZYL010000073.1 GCA_937884705.1 uncultured Roseovarius sp.
TCACCTATGAGCACCGCCTGATCGACGACATGGTCGCCTGCGCCATGAAGTGGAACGGCGGGTTTGTCTGGGCCTGTAAGAACTATGATGGCGATGTGCAGTCCGACACCGTGGCGCAGGGCTTTGGCTCGCTGGGCCTGATGACCTCGCAGCTGATGACGCCCGATGGGAAGATCGTTGAGGCAGAGGCCGCCCATGGCACGGTGACGCGACACTACCGCCAGCATCAGAAGGGGGAGGAGACATCGACCAACTCCATCGCCTCGATCTATGCCTGGACAGGCGGGTTGAAGCACCGCGCTAAGCTGGACGGTAACGACCCGCTGATGAACTTCGCCACAACGCTGGAAAGGGTCATCGTGGACACCGTGGAGAGCGGTCACATGACCAAAGACCTCGCCCTGCTCGTGGGCCCGGATCAGGGTTGGCTCACCACCATGGGCTTTCTTGATAAGGTCGACGAATACCTCTACAAGGCGCTCAATTTAAGAGCATCTTTGCCACAAAATCGGGGGGTGCCGTGGCATCCCCCATATTTTTGCAATCCTGCCCGCGCATAAAAGGCCATTTCCCCCTAGTTTGCCGCCATGCCCGCCCCGACGAAATTTCCCGACAGCAAAACGGTGGATCATACACCCCTTGAAGACGTTCAGGGCCTGGTCGCCGGGTGCTTTCTGACCTCTGTGGGTTTGACCTTTCTCACGCATCTGGGCTTTCTGACCGGACAGACTGCGGGCCTCGCCCTCTTGATCGCCTATCCGACGGGTTGGTCTTTTGGGCTGGTGTTCTTTTTGATCAATATTCCATTTTACGCCCTGGCCTATATCCGCCTGGGCCTCGAGTTTACCCTCAAGAGTGTGGCCTGCGTGACGGCTGTCTCGATCATGTCGGATGCCTTGCCACGGGTCATCGTGTTTGAAACGCTCGATCCTTTGGTGGGCACGCTCGTCTTTGGGGTGACTGTGGGACTTGGTCTTTTGGCTTGCTTCCGCCACAAGGGCTCGTTGGGTGGCATCGGTGTGATTGGCCTGATGGTGCAGGACCGTACGGGCTTCAAAGCGGGCTACGTGCAATTGTTGGTCGATGTCGCCATCTTTGCCGTCGCGCTTTTCATGTTTCCGCTCACGGTCGTGGGCTATTCGCTGCTGGGGGCGGTTGTGCTGAACGGGGTGATTGCCTTCAACCACCGCCGAGATCGCTACATCGCCAGCTGACGGCCTTTACCCAGCACTGCCTCATTGCCCGCGATTGTGGGTTTTGGCGTACATCTCTGCGATCATGCGGCTCGCGGTTTTCTCAAAGGCCGCCGGAATGAAGGCATGGATCAATGCGCAAAACGCGGCAGCGAAGAGTTTGAGAGAGAACCGACCGGCAAAGAGCGCGTGCTCCAGATAGGTTTCATCTACGCTGCGAGGGTGATCGAGAAAAACTTTGTTGAACATGGGGTATCCTCCTTGGTTGGAAAGAGACGTACCCAACACGCAGCCTAAAGACTTCCCAAAGATGGGACATTTTGATTTTATCTTGGGAATTTTTCCTGCTACTTTTTTGAAATGAGAGATATTGATCAAACAGACGCGCGAATCCTGCGCGAAGTGCAGCGCGATGCGGATCAACCGCTGGAACGCCTCAGCGACAAGGTGGGCCTGTCGCGCAATGCGCTGTGGCGGCGGATCAAACTGTTGGAAGAGGCAGGGATCATCCGGGGCAAAGTGGCGCTTCTCGACGCCAAGGCCTTGGGGCTCACCCTGACTGTCTTTATGCAGATCAAGGCCGCGAGACATGACGCCGAGTGGCTAGAGGAGTTCGCGCGCATCGCACGCTCCATGCCCGATGTGCAGGCGGTGTTTCGTATGACCGGAGAACTGGATTATCTGATCCAAGCCCGCGTGCGGGACATGGCCGACTATGACCGGCTCTATCAGAGCCTTGTGGCCAAGGTGCCGATGGGGGACGTCTCCGCCAGCTTTGTGATGGAAGAGATCAAGGCGACAACGGAGCTTCCGGTTTAGATCTTAGGGATTGGGACCAAACCGTTTGTAAAGATCCACATCGTCCAGCGTGACCGTGCCCGTCAGCATCAGAAAAGCGATGATGCCCCACAACACCAAGGCGATCGCGGTGGTGATCCACATCTTCTTTCGCAGGTGGTGATGCTCGGGCGATCCGGCATGGGTGCCGGGCACAATCTCTCCCACATCTCCCTGGGTCTGGATCTTGATGGGCAAGACAACCAGAAACGTCATGAACCAGATGACGAGGAATAATACGATGCCGGAGACGGGACCCATCAGACCTGCTCCAACTCCACCAGGCAGCCGTTGAAGTCTTTGGGATGCAGGAACAGCACCGGCTTGCCATGGGCGCCGATCTTGGGCTCACCGCTGCCCAGAACACGGGCGCCGGTGTCTTTCAGATGATCGCGCGCCGCGATGATATCATCGACCTCGTAGCAGACGTGGTGAATACCGCCAGAGGGGTTCTTTTCCAGAAATCCATTGATCGGGCTGTCCTCGCCCAGGGGGTAAAGCAGCTCAATCTTTGTATTGGGCAGCTCTATGAAAATCACGGTCACACCATGATCAGGTTCGTCCTGAGGCGCGCCAACTTTGGCCCCCAGGGCCGAGCGATACTGATCTGCTGCCGCTTCGAGATCCGGCACAGCGATGGCCACGTGGTTGAGCCGTCCAATCATGGGTATGTCCTCACAGTCCTGCGTCGCCCCGGTTATGCCGCGCGCGCGTAGGCCACGCAAGAACCTCCCTGTCGCAGAGATCTAGAAAGCGGTTAACGCATGATTCACCATGCAGCGCTACGGTGATTTTGCGCGACAGGAAAGGAGACCCCGAATGGATGATTTTGATATTTTTGACCCAAGGCGACCAACTGCAAAGCGGCCGCTTCTTGGCATGACCGTTTTGGTGGTCGAAGACAGCCGGTATGCCTGTGAGGCGCTTCGATTGATGTGCCTGCGCAGCGGAGCACGGATCAGACGGGCCGACAGCCTGACAGCGGCCACGCGGCACCTGAAAGTTTACAGACCGTCGGTCGCAATCATTGATTTTGGGCTTCCCGATGGGCCTGGCGAAGATCTCATTCGCGATTTGGCACAAACGACGCCACGCTTGGGCGTTCTCTTGGGCATGAGCGGCAATGACGCGATGGAAGAGCGGGCGATGGACGCGGGCGCGGACGGATTTTTGCACAAACCGATCGCCAGCCTGGCAGTGTTTCAGGAAACGATTCTCTCTGCGGCGCCCAGCGAGCATTGGCAGCTTGGGCCGCGCGTGGTGGCGGATGAAACGGTGGAGCCTGACATTTCCGCCTATCGCGATGATATCTCATTTGTTTCTGAGCTCTTGGAAGAACGCCAAGATGGGCCCACACTGGATTACGTGGCCCAGTTTTTGTCCGGGGTCGCGCGGTCTGCGCGCGACAGTCAGCTGGCAGAAGCGGCGGGTGTGTTGTCGCAGACGCCCCCGGGCGAAGGTCGGCGCCGGGCGCAAGCCTCTCATATTTTACAAATGGTGCAGGATCGGCTGCAAAACCAACTGGCGATCTGAGCTCAGCGCGTCTTTTGCGCCCCCTGTGCGGGCGCGGCCGTGTTCTAATCAAACAAAGGGTCGCTGGCGACGCGCACTAGCTTAGTCAGATCGCTCAGCGGCTCGCGTTGGGTGCCGGTTTCGTCAAAATTACCGGGCGACAGCCAAATGTCGAATGCCTCCGACAGGGCGGGCCACTCTTTGTCAATGACGGCAAACCACGCGGTGTCGCGGTTGCGCCCTTTGACGACTGTGGCCTGTCGGAAGATGCCCTCAAAACTGAAGCCAAGGCGCTGCGCCGCGCGACGCGACGGCCCGTTGAGGGCATCGCATTTCCATTCAAACCGCCGATACCCCGCCCGAAACGCCCATGCCATCATCAGATAGAGGGCCTCAGTCGCGGCACGCGTGCGCTGCAATTGCGGGGCCATGGCGATAAAACCCACTTCAATTGATCCGCCCTCCGGCTTGATGCGCATGAGAGAGGCAAATCCTCCCAACTGCCCCGTGTCCCTGTCTTCTATGACGTAAAACAGCGGATCATCCCCCGCAGCCGCACCGCGCATCCACTTGTGAAACTGCGCAGATGATGCAAACGGGCCGACAGGCATGTAATCCCAGACCCAATCATGGCCTTGGAACGCCCGGAAGAGCAGCGCTGCGTGCTGGTCGGCATCCATCGCCTCAAGGCTTGCATATCGGCCCCGAAGCGGGGCCATGTCGGGCCGAGGCGGCACTGTCCAGTTTTCAATGAGGGGGCCAACGGGCCTGTCAGATGTCATGGTACCATACGCCTAAGAGGTTTGGCGCGCAGCATATCATCTTTGGGCTAGAGCAAAAGCTTGGGATCGCGGCCCAGATCGAGCCCGGGGAAGACAGTGTCTTCGATCACTTTGCGGTCGAGCCCAAATAGACCGCGCATGACCCATCCTGCATGGGCACGCACATCCCGCGTCGGCATCAGATCCCGGCGTTGGTAGAGCGCGCTTTCACTCAGGCCGGGCCATTCGGTCACCACGCGCCCCCCGCGCAAGGCCCCGCCCGCCATGATCAACAAGCCGCCCGTGCCGTGATCCGTGCCAAGGGTGCCGTTGACGCGCACCGTGCGACCAAACTCTGTCATCGCGAGAACGGTGGTCTTCTCCCACACCGGGCCCAATTCTTTCTTGAGTGACAGAATGTTGCTGGCCAGTGGCTGGAGGGCGTTGTTGATCAAGCGCGGCTGTTGGTTGTGGGTGTCATAGCCGATCATCGAATAGGCGGCGATCCGTGTGTCTTCGCGCAGACGTGCTGCGGCGAACTCCGCGACTTTCTGGATCGCCTCCTTGCGGGAGGCAGGCTTCGCAGTCGGCCGCATGGCATTGACCATATCGGCCGCATCAACCTCTTCATCGCCAAATTGCGCGGCCACATCCTCTTGCGACAGGCCAATCGCTTCGCTCAGGGCGTCGCGAAAGAGCGGGTCATCATGCATCACCAGGTCCAAAAGCCGCTCGGCCTGCGGGCTCAGAAGCAGGGACGCATCCGGCGACCAATCGGAGACCTCTGCAGGCCCTTTGGTGATCAGCATGGATTGCCGACCGATGGCAAATGCCGTCTCGGCGGTGGCACCGGGCACACCGCTCAGCAGTCGGTTCAACCAGCCATCGCGCGATGGCACAAAGCCCGACTCACCGGTTCCGGCCTCAAGGATGTCTTGGCCGTCAAAATGACTGCGCTTGTCGCGGTACGGCGTCGACACAGCATGCGCAAAACTCAACTCTCCTGCGCGCCACAGCGGCATGAGGTCGGAAAGCGCCGGATGTAGGGCGAAAAACCCGTCCAGATCCAAAACCCCGGGTTCCTCCTGACCTGCCAGCAAGCCGCCGCGCAAATCACCGAACTCTGGCGCGTTGTAGGGGCGAACGGCATCCAGACCATCGAGCCCACCGCGCAGAATGATGACCACCAGCCGGTTGTCCCACGGCGCGCTGGCCATGGTGACGGGCGTGACCAGTGGGCTGGCCGCCATCGAACAGCCCAGCGCAAGGGAATTGGCCATGAAGCGGCGGCGAGAGGGAAAGATCTTGCTCATATCCGTCTCACATCCTCTGAAACGCGGCGGATGATAGAATGACGCCCACGCCCTCTGGGCGCGTTTCCGCGGCCCCTGCTGCAAAGCGCACCTCATCAGGCGCGAGCGAGCCCAGCGCGATTTCCACGAACTCGCGCGGGTCGGGCAGTGTCTTGCGCAACGCGATCGGCGCCGACATCGCCCATTGCAGCCGTGCGGCCAGGCGCTGCGGTGTGATCCATTGCTCATCGGCCTCTGGCCAGCCGTCAGGCCCGGCAGGCCGGCCCCACTCCTGCCCCATCAAAATGAGCGGGCCGTAAAAGAAACGGCGCACACGCCGCACATTCTTACCCGGCATCTGCCGCGGGTGTATATCCAATGCGCGCAGGCTGGAACCAATGAAATCAATGGGTTGCTTTACATTTCCTTGGCTTTCGCCCCAAGAACCGGGATGCGTGAGCAGCGTTTCATACACCGCCATGAGATCACCGCCCGTTTCGGCAAAGCGTCGCTCCAGCGCGTCAACAAGGGTTTGATCAGGCGCATCGCCAATGAAATGCGTGGCAAGCTTTTGCGCGATGTAGCGGGCCGTCGCCGGATGCACGGATAGATCTTCCAAGACACGGTAAATGGCCTGCAACCTATCCTTGCCGCCATAGCGTCGGCCAAGCACCGTGTGCTGGCGCGTGCTGGCTGCCTTGTTGCGAAAGACAAACCCCTCTTTAAGGCTGAAGCTCAACCCCGCCAGAAGCTCCGCCAATTCACGCACATCTGTTTGCGCATAGGGGCCACCCACGCCGAGGGTATGAAGCTCCAACAGCTCGCGCGCGAGGTTTTCGTTGATCCCACGATCCGGCTTGCGCAGGGCCACGCGGCTGGATGTGGCAACCGAGGCATTCTGATCGAGATAATGGATCATCAAGGGATGCGTTATGACGGCGCGCAAAAGATCAGAGAAGCGCCCGGCGACATGAGGGCGGATCGCCTCTTGGGCATAGTTTGTGTGGGCAAAGCTGATCGCAGGGCCTTTGCCACGCGCCGTGAAATGATCCGCCCAGAAAGTCATCAGCCGTTCGCGAAACCCGTCAGCCGTTTGCACCCGTCGCATCAGAGTTTGCCCCAACCAGATCGCTGCAAAGCCCTTGGCCCTGCGCCGCTCTGCCCGAAGCTCCTTTTGTGCCGCCTTTTTCTCAGAATCGGTTTTGGCGGCGCGAAGCGCGCGTCGCCCTGTGCGGTCATCCAACGCCAGCTGATAAATCGCGTCCATACCGGGAATGGGAAACGCCTCTGCCGCAAGGTCAGGTCCGGTCAACAAGGAGAGCATATCATCAACCGAGCCCGGCGCCGCCTGCCTGGGTGACAGACCGCACCCAAACCGAATGGCCGCGCGCTCGGGTGTGAAACTCATGACGTGTCCTTGCCTGGCGTTGAGGCCAATATAGGGACTCTACGCGCAGCGCAAAACGTTCCGTCGATAGATTTTGAGCGTTCTTATGCCTGTGGTCAGTCCTGCGGGATGATCCGCAAACCCAACTCCATCAGCTGATCCGATGTCGGCTCTGAAGGCGCGTTCATCATCAGGTCTTCGGCCCGCTGGTTCATCGGGAACATGATCACCTCACGGATGTTCGACGTACCCGCGAGCAGCATCACAATCCGGTCGATGCCCGCCGCGCATCCGCCGTGGGGCGGTGCCCCGTATTGGAACGCGTTGACCATGCCGCCAAAGCGCTTGCGCACTTCCGTCTCGCCATAGCCTGCGATCTCAAAGGCCTTGATCATGATATCCAGCTTGTGGTTCCGGATCGCGCCGGAGACCAGCTCATAGCCGTTACAGGCCAGATCGTATTGATAGCCCAGCACCTTGAGCGGATCGCCGTTCAGCGCGTCCATCCCACCTTGGGGCATCGAAAACGGGTTGTGTTCGAAATCAACCGCGCCGGTTTCTTCATCCTTCTCGTAGATCGGGAAATCCACGATCCAGGCGAAAGCAAAGCGATCCTGTTCGGTGTGGCCCAGCTCTTCACCGATCACATTGCGCGCCTTGGCCGCGACGCTTTCAAACGCTTTGGGCTTGCCGCCGAGGAAGAACGCCGCATCGCCGACCTCAAGGCCAAGTTGCTGGCGAATGGCCCCTGTCCGCTCCGGCCCGATGTTCTTAGCCAGCGGCCCAGCGGCTTCCATGCCCTGGCCCTGGTCGCGCCAGAATATGTAGCCCATCCCGGGCAGGCCCTCTTTCTGGGCGAACGCATTCATTCGGTCGCAGAACTTCCGGCTGCCGCCCTTGGGGGCGGGGATGGCACGGATCTCAGTGCCGTCCTGCTCCAAAAGCTTGGCAAAGATCGCAAAACCTGAGCCGCGGAAATGTTCGCTCACCACTTGCATCTTCAGCGGGTTGCGCAGGTCGGGCTTGTCAGTGCCGTACCAGAGCGCGGCATCACGATAGGAAATTTGCGGCCAGTCCTGATCGACCTTGGCGCCGCCGCCGAACTCCTCAAAGATGCCGGTCAGTACGGGTTGCACGGTGTCGAACACATCCTGCTGCTCGACAAAGCTCATTTCCATATCGAGCTGATAGAAATCCGTTGGGGACCGGTCAGCCCGCGGGTCTTCATCCCTAAAGCACGGCGCGATCTGGAAATATTTGTCAAAGCCGGACACCATGATCAGCTGCTTGAACTGCTGAGGCGCCTGGGGCAGCGCGTAGAATTTTCCCGGATGCAGGCGCGAGGGCACAAGAAAGTCGCGCGCGCCTTCGGGCGAGGACGCGGTGATCACCGGCGTCTGGTATTCGCGAAAGCCAATGTTCCACATCCGCTTGCGGATCGAAGAGACGACATCGGAGCGCAGCGTCATGTTGCGCTGCATCACCTCACGGCGCAGATCGAGATAGCGGTACTTGAGGCGGGTTTCCTCGGGGTATTCCTGATCCCCGAAGACAATCAGCGGAAGCTCAGCCGAAGAGCCCAGCACCTCAATATCGCGGACAAAGACCTCAACTTCACCGGTTGGGATCTTGGGGTTCACCAGATCCGCGTCGCGCGCCTTCACGTTGCCGTCGATTCGGATGCACCACTCACTGCGCACGGTCTCGACCTGGGAAAAAACCGGGCTGTCGGGGTCGCAGAGCACCTGGGTCACGCCATAGTGATCTCGCAGGTCAACGAACAGGATCCCGCCATGATCGCGGATCCGATGCACCCAGCCCGACAGGCGCACGGTCTCGCCTACGTTTTCTTTGGTCAGATCGGCACAAGTATGACTGCGATAAGGGTGCATGAACGCCTCTTTTGTTTGGTCGCGCCGGTACACCTTGGCGGCGCGGCAAAGTCAAGCGAAACTCAAGTGATCATGGATTTGGCAACCCTTAGCGCATGGCCAGTAACACCCGCCAAAAAGATTTACAGATGGTTAATTTTGCGCAAAACTTTGTTTCCAATGCGCGACTAGCCCGAGACACGCGGCTCAAACATTGAAATTTAATGCATCGCGACATGCGCGGACCACGCGTGCAGAGAGGGATGAAATATGTGGAATAAAGTCCTTGATACGTTCCTGACCCATCTTTTTCGGTCAGGCGAACTGACAGTCACCTTTCCCAACGGAACAACCAAGAGCTACGGCGACGGCGACGGTTTGAAAGTGGCCGTCACGCTCCATGACAAAGACCTGCCACGCAAATTGATCATCTCGCCCGAAATGGCCGTGGGTGAGGCCTATATGGACGCCACAATGACGATTGACGATGATGACCTGCGCGGGTTTCTGAATCTCGCCGTGGCGAATATGGCCAAGCATGGTCGGCCCTGGTTCCATCGGCCTCTTGAGATCTACCGGCATGTTCACCGCTACGTGTCGCAATTCAACCCTGCCAGCAAATCAAAAGCCAATGTCGCGCATCATTATGATCTCTCGGGCGAGCTTTACGATCTCTTCCTGGATGAAGACCGGCAATATTCTTGCGCCTATTTCACCGATCCTGACATGTCCCTGGAAGAGGCGCAGCTGGCTAAGAAGCACCATATCGCGGCAAAGCTGCGCCTGCAGCCGGGCATGCGGGTGCTCGATATCGGCTGTGGCTGGGGCGGCATGGGGTTGATGTTGGCGCGCGATTACGGTGTCGAAGTGGTGGGTGTGACGCTCTCGGAAGAGCAGCATGCCATCGCCAACCAACGCGCCTTGGATGCGGGTCTGTCTGATCGGGTGACATTCGAGCTGATGGATTATCGCCACGTGACCGGTACGTTTGACCGGATCGTCTCTGTGGGAATGTTCGAACATGTGGGCGTGCTGCACTACAATGAGTATTTCAAAACGGTGCGCAAGCTGCTCTCCGAGGATGGCATCGCGCTGATCCATACGATTGGGCGCTGTGATGAACCGGGTGTGACCAACCCTTGGATTCTGAAGTACATCTTCCCCGGCGGGTACTGTCCGGCCCTGTCAGAGGCCACCAAGCACATTGAGACCAATGATTTCAACACTTGCGACATTGAAGTGTGGCGCATGCACTATGCCTATACGTTGCGGCATTGGTACGATCGCTTCATGGCCAATATCGACAAAGCAGAGGCGCTCTATGACGCGCGGTTTTGCCGGATGTGGCGGTACTATCTCATTGCCTGCGAGGTCACGTTTAAGCACGACAAACAGGTGGTGTTTCAGTTTCAGCTGGCGCCCAATCAAGAAGCCGTGCCGCTGACACGCGATTACCTCTATCAAGACGACGCCAAACGCATCAAGCACGCGGCGGAATAGCGCCGCTTAGGGCGGGGTTCACCCCGCCTGCCCTGCCCTTGACCGCGCTGGGCGAAAGCCCCCTTGCACCCCCCTGCCCGGTCGTTATAACCGGCACAATTTGCGCGGGCTCATGGTGTACTCGGGGGACAATCGTCATGCCAAAAAGAACCGATATCTCGTCCATCATGATCATCGGTGCCGGGCCCATCATCATCGGACAGGCCTGCGAATTTGACTACTCGGGCGCGCAGGCGTGCAAAGCGTTGCGGGAAGAAGGGTATCGGGTGATCCTGGTCAACTCGAACCCCGCCACGATCATGACCGACCCGGAACTGGCCGACGCCACGTATATTGAACCCATCACACCGGAAGTGGTCGCCAAAATCATTGAAAAAGAGCGCCCCGACGCCCTGCTGCCGACCATGGGCGGTCAAACCGGCCTCAACACCGCGCTCGCTGTGGCCGATATGGGCGTGTTGGAGGAATTTGGCGTCGAGTTGATCGGCGCGAACCGCGAAGCCATTGAAATGGCCGAAGATCGCAAGCTTTTCCGTGAAGCGATGGACCGTTTGGGGATTGAAAACCCCAAGGCCACCATCGCCAACACGATTGAAGAATGCATGGACGCGCTCGA
>CAKZYL010000074.1 GCA_937884705.1 uncultured Roseovarius sp.
GCCTGCCCCAAGATCTCTGCGGCGGCCATGCGCCCGGCCAAGAGCCCCATGGCGGCAGATTCCACATAGCCCTCCACGCCCGTGATCTGACCGGCGAACCGGATGTTTGGGCGCGACTTTAGACGCATCTGAGCGTCGAGATGGGTCGGGGAGTTGAGAAACGTGTTGCGATGTATCCCGCCCAGCCGCGCAAAGCCCGCCTCTTGCAAGCCGGGGATCATGCGCAACACCTCTGTCTGGGCGCCGTACTTCATTTTTGTCTGAAATCCGACAATGTTATAGAGCGTTCCTAAGGCGTTATCCCGGCGCAGTTGCACCACTGCGTGAGGTTTCTGATCCGGCGCGTGAGGGTTTGTCAGCCCCACGGGTTTCATCGGCCCATGGCGCAACGTTTCCCGACCGCGTTCGGCCATGACTTCAATGGGCAGGCAGCCGTCGAAGTACCCGGCGGTCTCGCCTTCATGGAATTCAGTTTTGTCCGCCGCGAGCAGCGCGTCGATAAAAGCCTCATACTGATCGCGGGTCATCGGGCAGTTGAGATAGGCCCGACGCTCTTCTTCTGTTTCACCTTTGTCATAGCGCGATTGCATCCAGGCCTGGGACATGTCGATCGTATCGAAATAGACGATGGGCGCGATGGCATCGAAAAAGGCGAGGGCGTCTGTTCCAGTCTCGGCCGAAATCGCCTCTCCCAAAGCGGTAGAGGTCAGCGGACCGGTCGCAAAAATCCAATTTCCATAATTGGGTAGGGCGCGAACTTCATCCCAAACCACACTCACCTTGGGATGCGCCAACAGCCGTTTTGTGATTGCTTGTGCGAAGGGATCACGATCGACGGCTAGGGCGCCGCCGGCTGGCAGACGGTGCCGATCGGCCATTTCCATGATCAGCCCGCCCGCAGCGCGCATTTCCCAGTGCAGAAGGCCAACGGCGTTTTGTTCATCATCGTCCGACCGGAAAGAATTGGAGCACACCATCTCGGCCAGATCGCCCGTGCGATGGGCGAAGGTTTTGACCTTGGGGCGCATCTCGTGGATCACAACCTGCACGCCCATTTGAGCAGCCTGCCAAGCCGCCTCCGCGCCAGCCATGCCGCCGCCAACGATGTGAAGCGGATCTGTCATGTCTATTGTGTCCACTCTGGCGGGCGTTTTTCGATGAAAGCCGCGATGCCTTCTTCGGTGTCGCGGTGGAGCATGTTTTCGACAATCACACCCTTGGTGTATTCGTACGCCTCATCCAGACCCATTTCGAGCTGTGCATAGAACGCCTCTTTGCCAATTTTGACGGCGGAGGCGAGTTTCGAGGCGATGGTCGTGGCAAGCTCTCGCGTGGCCTCAGCCAGTTGGTCCTCTGGCACAGCGCGATTGATGAGGCCGTAGGCGCGCGCCTGGTCGGTATCCAGAAACTCACCCGTCGTCAGCATCTCAAATGCCTGTTTGCGCGGGATATTTCTGGACAGTGCCACCATAGGGGTCGAGCAAAAGAGACCCACATTCACGCCATTGACGCCAAAGCGCGTGCCTTCGGCCGCGACGGCCAGATCGCAGGACGCCAAGAGCTGACATCCCGCAGCGGTCGCGATGCCGTGGGCTTGCGCGATCACCGGCTGCGGCAAAGTGCGAATCGAGGTCATAACGCGGGTGCAGCGGGTGAAGAGATCGGTGAAATAGGCTTTGCCACCGTCTTCTGCCTGACGTCCTTGGGTCATCTCCTTGAGATCATGGCCGGCGCAAAACGCCTTGCCTTCGCCAGACAGTATGACGGCGCGGATGCTGCGATCCGACTGCAGCGCATCAAACTGATCCTGCAATGCGGCGAGCATTGCGTCAGAGAGCGCGTTCAATCGTTCGGGCGCGTTCATGCGCAGATGCGCGATGCCGTCCTTGTCGCTACGTTCGAGAATTGCCATCTTGTCTCTCCTACCTCGCTGTGATCTCCCTTTTACGCGCAAGTTGCGGAGGACGGAAGCATGCCGCTGATGATGACGGCCGATGAGGTCATGACAGTGCTGAATCGCGTGTTTGGTCAGGTGGACGGGCAGTTTGCCATAGAAGAGCTGGGCGAAATGCAAATCACGGTCCGGCTCAAGGTCGGGGAGCAGCATTTGCGCCCCGGTGGAACGGTGTCCGGCCCGTCGATTTTCGGTTTGGCGGATGTGGCGATCTACATGATCGTCATGGCGATGATCGGGCCCAAGGTTTTGGCGGTGACCACCAGCTCTTCGATGGACTTCATGCGCAAACCGGATGGGCAGAAGGATCTCATTGCGACGTGTAAACTGCTGAAATTAGGCCGATCTCTGGCCGTAGGAGATGTGCTGATCTTCTCTGAGGGCGGGCAAGATCCTGTGGCGCGCGCGTCGATGACTTACTCCATTCCGCCTGAGCGTTGAGAGGTTGACCACGCCTCGGCTGTGATGCTCCAGACGTGACCCTCCCACAGGCCCACCGGTGGATAATGCTCTAAAAAATCCATGTCGGACCTGCGTGAGAGGCCAAGACGGTGCATGACCGCCTGAGATCGGTGATTGTCTGGCGCGGTGTAGCTCAACACACTGGAGAGCCCGATGCGGTGAAAGGCGTCATGCAGTGCAAGCTCAGCTGCGCGAAAGGCAACGCCCTTGCCCCAGAAGGCCCGGTTCAGACGCCAGCCAATCTCATCATGTGGGCCAAGCGGATGATCCTGTTTCGGGTGATGCATCACGCCCACATAGCCCGCGAAGCAATCGCGTTCAAAGACAGCAAATCGCCCATAGCCGAAGCGAGCCCAGGCATCGATGTAGGTTTTGAGCTTGGCCTCAGCCTCGCGCGGATCGATCGGCCCGCCGAGATCATCCATGACATCAGGATCGGCGTGTAACCGGCTGAATTCATGACTGTCGTTCAAGGTAAAACGGCGCATCTGCAGGCTGCCCGATGCCAACACAGGTAGCGGGGTCAAAGCCATCCGGCTGCGCCCCAGACAAGGCCAAACCCGATGACAGCGGCGCTCAGCAAGGCCGAGTAGCCAGCGAGTTTCCAGGAGGAGAACGGCCGCTCACCATAGGTGCGCCCGTTGATGCCCGAGACCACGATTTTGTAGGGTTTGTCGCGATAGGTGTAGTGCAGCATCCACACCGGCAAAAGGATCCGGCGATAGTGGATACCGCTGGTATCGGTGCGATACCGGATAGAATGCACGCGAGATCGGTTGATATCGCCCTTGATGCGGTTGCGGATAAGCAGATCCTTGTCTTTGCGATTGGAACGCAGGCCTTCGGAAATGCTCATGTGATGGCGTTCTGCGGCAAAGCCCGCGAGGTACCCCGCCCGATACCTACGCAACTTATCTGGGTTGAACTCGTGCAGGATGCCGTCGCGGATCAGCGGCGTCACATGAGGCGATGCGGGGACCAGCAGGTCGTCAAAGTGGATGTTCATCGCGCCGGACACAGAATGCGTGCGTTTGTTGTCACCCGATCCGGTTGTGTACTTGGCCCAGTAAGACACGGCCTCTTTGCTGTCGAAGGTCCAGAACGGAGCATAAAGCCCAGCGACACGGGCCGGGGCCACGCTTTTGGCAAGATCACCGGGCGCGGCGAGCCGGGACTTGGCCCAGGCCTGAGCATTTCTTTGGGCCGTCTTTTCCTGCGTTGAGAACGGGATCAGCGCCATAGTGTCATAGCCATTCACCGGTTGGCTGAGAACAACGGCCCCGTCGCAATAGGGGCAGCTTTCAGACAATTGCGGGCCGGTGAAAATCACGCAACCGCAGCAGGTTGCGCAGTGATGTTCAAGTTCTTCAGGGCGCGTGGCAGGCTCTTCCTCCGGCTGGGTTGGATCATAGCCATACTCTATATGCGCATTGTCATCATCCTCATGAGCCAAATCCTGAACGCGTCCGCAGCTCTGACAGGTGAGGCCGCGCTCTCCTGGATCAAACACACATTGGCCGCCGCACCCGGGGCAGAGCAGAGCGCGCCGCGTGGCGCCGGGCGGGGCGGCGTCAGGAGGCGCAGTTTGCGTCATCAGTCGCTCTCCGCCAGGGCGGCGAGGATTTCCAGCAGAATGCGCAGCCGGACTTCGCCACGCGCCCACGCGCCAGCCAGATCCCCTGTGGCGCCCCAATCACCGATGATCGTGGCCAGAAACCAAATCGCACCGAACCAGATGAAGATGATGGACCAACCGCCGATGCTGCGCAGAAACCCGGCTGAGCCTTGCTTTAACTCGTGCTTGGCTTCGCGCACCTGGATGATTTTGCGCACCGGCAAAATGCCCACGCCCGTCGAAAGGAGAAAAAGCGCCGCGGCCGATAAGAACGGGCCAAAACTGATCACATCGAACACGCGCTATCCTTGGATGTCTTGGATTTGACGATGTCATGCCTCGTGACGAGACGGATTAAATGGGGTAAAATAATACCTAATTTATAAGACATTATATTTGCTAGATAATTTCCGCGTCGCGCGTGTTGACTACATCTGCGCATCCTGTAGAAAGCGCCGATCACAAGGTACCCCAGAAGGTAAGCAAGATGAAAACCTATTCTGCCACTCCGGCGGACATCGACAAGAAGTGGATCCTGATCGACGCCGA
>CAKZYL010000075.1 GCA_937884705.1 uncultured Roseovarius sp.
CCGATCGAAAAGATCTTCCCAAATCCCGGTCAGCCCCGGCGTAGCTTTGACAAAGATGCATTGTCTGATCTTGCCGCCTCCATCGCGGAAAAGGGGATCATTCAGCCGTTGATCCTTCGAGAAAAGCCGGGCGGCGACGGCACCTATGAGATTGTCGCGGGCGAGCGGCGGTGGCGGGCGTCGCAGCTTGCCAAGCTTCACGATGTGCCCGCAATCATAAGAGATTTTGACGATACAGAAGTTCTCGAGATCGCGATCATTGAGAACATTCAGCGGTCCGATCTCAACCCAATGGAAGAGGCGCAGGCCTATAGCCAGCTGATGGAAAAGTTTGGGCATACTCAAGAGGTTCTGTCCAAATCCCTGGGCAAAAGCCGCAGCCACATCGCCAATTCCGTGCGCTTACTGACGCTTCCGGTCGATATTCAGACCTTTGTCAAAGACGGGCGGCTTTCTGCGGGTCATGCGCGCGCGTTGATCACCGCCGATGATCCGATCGGGTTGGCGAAGCTGGCGGTCAAGAAGGGCCTGTCTGTCCGTGACGTTGAGAAGATGGCGAAATCGTTCTCAGGTCAAAAAGTTCCCAAACCGCCTGAGGTCAAAAGCACTGCTCGGGAAAAGGACGCAGATACCAGGGCATTGGAACAGGATTTGTCGGCCAACCTCGGTATGAAGGTCAGCGTTGATCACACGGATGGCAAAGAGAATGGAACGCTCACCATTTCTTATGCCTCTTTGGAAGATCTCGACGAATTGTGCCGGATCCTGAGCTCTACGCGCTAGGTCTGCTCCAGATAAAGATAAGAACGGCGCTGAGCACGACGGCCTGGATGATGATAACCGTTGAGCCGGCTCCGAAGATCCAGGATAACGCAAAAACCACTGCAATAGAGACTGTTGCCAGCTTCTTGGCGCCCGGTCGAATGGCGCCGCTGCGGTTCCAGTCTTCGATGAATGGGCCGTAAGTTGGATGCGTGACCAACCAGGTATGCAGGCGTTCTGACGATCTTGCGAAACAGAACGCGGCCAGAAGCATGAACGGCACCGTTGGAAGCAGGGGCAACACCACGCCCAACAGGCCCAATGCCACACTCAAAAGCCCCAGTGCGAGCCAAACCACTTTCATTGCGTGCCAACGGACAAAAGTTCGCGGATGACGGAGTTCAGAACCACCCGACCCTGCTGCGTCGCTTTAACCCGGTCATATGAGGCATCAATCATTCCGATTTCGGTCAGGTATCCGAGCGTGGATACCGAGAGCGCCTTTCCAGCAAGGGATTCGTACCGAGAAAGGCTCATGCCTTCACTCAAGCGCAGCGACATCATGAGATATTCATCGGCTTGCGTTGCAGGATCTAAAGCGGCCTTGGATGTGAGAACTGAACCATCGGGCACGGCGTTTAGCCAACGATCAGGATTTGAAAACGCTTCCGTGGCATAACGCCTTTCGCCTAGAGTCACACGGCCATGTGCGCCGGGGCCAATGCCGACGTAATCCCCATAACGCCAATAAATCAGATTATGCCGTGATTCTGCGCCTGGTTTGGCGTGGTTGGAGACCTCATAGGCGGGCATACCGTATTTTTCGCAAATTTCTTGTGTCAGGTCATACATGTCGCCGGATAGATCCTCATCCGGCAAATCTCTGAGCTTTCCCCGGTTGTAGAGAGAGGCAAAAACCGTTCCGGGCTCGATCGTGAGTTGGTAGAGGGAGAGATGATCAATGGCCATGGACAGCGCTTCCGACAGCTCGTCGCGCCACTGATCGAGCGTCTGGCCTTGACGCGCATAGATCAGGTCAAAGCTGACGCGATCAAAGTATTTTCTTGCAATATCAAAGGCTTGATTGGCCTCAGCCGTGTTGTGCACTCGGCCCAAGCGTCGTAAATCCCGGTCATTCAAGGCCTGAATGCCCATAGAAACGCGCGTGACGCCTGCATCTGAGTAGGCTTGGAACCTTTTCGCCTCAACCGATGACGGGTTTGCCTCTAGCGTGATCTCAAGATCGTTGGCCGTGGCCCAGTGTGATTTGATCGCATCGATCAGGTCGTGAACGACGTCCGGATCCATCAGGCTTGGCGTTCCGCCACCAAAAAAGACCGTGTTCAGAACGCGATCAGGAAATGCTTTTGCGGCTCTGTCAATTTCGAGCAAGTAGGCTCTATTCCAGCGAGATTGGTCAATTTCGCGGGACACATGGCTGTTGAAATCACAGTAGGGACATTTTGCTTCGCAGAATGGCCAATGGATGTAGAGGCCGAAGCCACCATTGCGCCAATCTTCAGCGAAAACATCCTTCGACGAGTTTTCTAAAAGCGTCTGCACGGTGGCTCATCCGGTTTTTTTCCCAACGGTCCATCTCGCCGAAGGTCTCAGTGTGTCCATTTGGTACGAAGATAGGGTCGTAGCCGTGACCTTGCGAGCCTCGCATGGGCCACGTGATCTGACCATCGATCGTGCCCGGGAAGACTTCATCATGTCCATCCGGCCAGGCCAGAACAAGAGTACAGCAAAATCGGGCCTTCCAAGGAGGTTCTTTTTCGCTGGCAACGATCGCGGTGTAGGCTTTCTCCATGGCCATTTCAAAATCGCGACCAGTCTGTGTTTCGGCCCAATCCGCCGTGTAGACGCCCGGCGCGCCATCTAACGCATCAATCTCCAGACCACTGTCATCCGACAACGCGGGAAGGCCGGTCGCCTTGGCGGCTGCATGGGCTTTGATCCTGGCATTTCCGACGAAGGTTGTCTCAGTTTCTTCGGGTTCGCCAAGGCCCTTCTCAGCCGCGCCAACTACAGACACGCCGAAATCGCTCAGCAGATGTGCAATCTCTTCGAGCTTGCCCTGGTTATGTGTCGCGACAAGGAGTTCCTTGCCCTCGAACTTACGCATTCGTGGCAGCCTTTTGCGCGTCCGCCAGCATTTGAACGCCTTTCTCGGCCAAGCCCATCAGATCATCCATCTGACTGCGAGAGAAAGTTGCGCCTTCTGCGCTCATCTGCACTTCGATCAACTGCCCACTGCCCGTCATGACGAAATTGCCGTCCACACCGGCCTCGCTGTCTTCGGGATAATCAAGGTCCAAGACGGGTTGGCCCGCATAAATACCGCAGCTGACCGCAGCGACGGGATCGACTAACGGGTCCGACAGCACATCCCCCGCTTTCATCAGTTTGTTCACTGCGAGGCGCAGCGCCACCCAGCCACCAGTGATCGCGGCGCAACGCGTCCCGCCATCTGCCTGAATGACATCACAATCAATTGTGATCTGGCGTTCGCCGAGGGCCACCCGATCGACGCCCGCACGCAGACTTCTGCCGATTAGGCGTTGGATTTCAACCGTACGACCGCCCTGTTTGCCAGCGGACGCTTCGCGGCGCATGCGAGACGACGTGGACCGAGGCAGCATCCCATATTCGGCCGTCACCCAGCCAAGGCCCGAACCTTTGATGAACGGCGGCACGCGATCTTCCAACGACGCGGTGCACAAAACATGCGTGTCGCCCACCTTGATCAAGCAGGAGCCTTCGGCGTGTTTGGTCACCCCGGTTTCGATAGAAACGGGTCGCATTTCGTCCAATTGTCGTCCGGAAGGCCGCATGATCATCATCCTTGTGTCAGAGCCTTGGGCATACAGTCGTGGCACTCTGTGATGCAACCCCGATTGACCTTTTTCGTTTGCGCTCTTTAATGACATGTCGAGGGACTTATCGTTACGGGTACGATGACAGAAGCCGGCAAAACCCTGGAGCTCATGAACAACCGCTCACGCGAGGTGTTTCGCCGTGTGGTTGAGGGGTATTTGGCGACGGGCGATCCGGTAGGGTCGCGCACGTTGACGCGCGATATGTCTGAGAAGGTTAGCGCGGCGACTATTCGCAATGTGATGCAGGATCTGGAGTATCTTGGCCTACTGGACAGCCCGCATGTGTCTGCCGGGCGCGTGCCGACTCAGGAAGGCCTGCGGATGTTTGTCGATGGTCTTCTCGAAGTGGGTGATCTTGAGAACACTGATCGCAAGATGATCGATGCCACACTTGGCAGCAATTCGGATGATGTGGGGGCCGCATTGGACCGGATTGGATCGGCTCTATCCGGCGTGACGCAAGGGGCCTCACTGGTGTTGGCGCCCAAGCATGAGGCGCCCATCAAGCACATCGAGTTTGTCAGCCTTGGCCATGATCGCGCACTTGTGGTTCTGGTTTTTGCAGATGGTCAGGTTGAAAACCGAATTTTCACGCCGCCTGCCGGTCAAACCCCGTCATCCATGCGGGAGGCGGCCAATTTCCTGAATGCGCTTATTGAGGGCAAAACCCTGTCTGATCTGCAGTCTGCGATCAAAACTGAAATCGAAAAACGCCGTCAGGAGATCGACGGTTTGGCGCGGGATCTGGTCGAAAGCGGGTTGGCTGTTTGGGATGGTGACAGCTCTGAAAGCTTTGAAAGATTGATTGTTCGCGGGCGATCTAACCTCATTGATGGCGCTGCAGGTGAAGATGAGCTCGACCTGATGAAGACGCTCTTCGATGACCTTGAGCGCAAACGAGACATCGCCGAGTTCCTCGAATTGACCGATGAGGG
>CAKZYL010000076.1 GCA_937884705.1 uncultured Roseovarius sp.
GCGGGTTGGTCCGGCGGCAGGTGGTGGAGACCAAGCCCTTGGCCGTGCTCTATGAAATCACGGATTTTGGACGGACGGCGCTTGGGTTTCTTGATGCGCTGCGTCAGTGGAGCGCGAGCTTGCCTATTGAAAACCGCGAAGCCCTCTAGCTTGCGTCCTGCATGAGCAAGGGGCCCCTCACCACGCTGGCCGTGTCATTGATTTTGACGGCCTTGGGTTCCATCCACGCTTTTTCTGTTTTCGTCGTCCCGCTGGAAGAGAAATTCGGTGTTGGTCGATCGGATGTCAGCCTGACATTTTCGCTGTCGCTCGTGAGCCTGACATTGGCCGTTCTGATCGGGCACCGGATCTATGGCAAGCTCCCTGCCCCGTGGCTGATCGTTGGTGCCTCAGGAATGGCGGCGGTAGGGCTGTGCCTGGCTGCCTTGGCGAACAGTCTTCCCGTTCTCTGGATCGGATACTCACTGGGGTTTGGGGCGGCCAATGGGCTCGTTTACGGGTTCGGGATGCAGATATCGGCGCAGGCCAATCCCGGGCGTGAAGGCCTGACAATGGGCGTGGTGACGGCGTGTTATGCGCTGGGGGCTGTCCTTGCTCCAGCGCCGTTTGAAGCGCTGATTGCCATGGGTGGGCCGAGTGCCGCGTTCTTTGGACTGGCGGGTGCCGTTGCGGTGATAGGCCTTGTTTCGTCTCTAATACAGGGGAAATCGGGCGCAGAATACGTCGGTCAATCTCAGGGCGCTTCAACCAACGTGGTGACAACTCGTTGGCTGGCGCTGGTCTGGCTTGGGTTCTTTGGCGCTGTGATGGCGGGCCTGATGGTGGTCGGACATGCCTCCAGCATCGCCGCTGAGCTGAGGCCCGGCGCAGCGCCCTGGGTCGCACCCGCGCTACTCGCGGCGTGCAATCTGGTTGGCAGCCTGATGGGAGGGCGCGCCGCGGATATGGTGCACGCGCGTGTGGCACTGACATGTGTGCCGTTGATGTCTTGTGTCGTGCTCTTGATCCTGGCTGGGTTTGGAGGGCCGGTCAGCGTTCTGGTCTGTATCGGCGGCCTGGGGTTTGCCTACGGAGCCACGATATCAGCCTATCCACCCGTCATTGCCAAAACGGTCGGCCCGGAGGCGAGCGCGTTGGTCTATGGCCGTGTCTTCACGGCCTGGGGCGCGGCGGGGTTGGCCGGGCCTTGGCTTGCGGGCGCCATGTTTGATCTCAATGGCGGGTATGGATTGGCCATGGTCCTGGCCTCTGCCATAGCGCTTGCTTCCGCGGCGGCGGCTTGGGTGGTGTTTTCCGCCCGTCAAGATTGACTGATGAAAGCCTCGAACGCGTCCTCGTAGTCCGGATGCCAGCGGCTGAGCGCGGGGCGGTTTTCGATGATATCGCCAAGGTTCCAGGCGATGCGTTTCTCATCGAGATCGCGGGAAACATCGTTGTCGGGGCAGAGAATGTAGAAATCACCTCGGTTCATGCTCTCAACGAAGAAGGCGACGGTTTGCTCTGCTGTCCACGCTGATGGTGGTTTCTGGGGCGTGCCGATCATACCGGTGTAGACGAAACCTGGGATCAGCAAATGTGCTGTGATCTGGCATCCCTCATTGCTGCGCAGCTCGTGGGACAGGGCTTCGGTAAAGGCCTTAAGCCCGGCCTTTGACACGTTGTAGGCGGGATTGCCCGGAGGGGTCGTTATCCCTTGTTTAGAGCCTGTATTGATGATCGCGCCGGGACGTGAGCGGGCCACCATGCGGGGCGCAAATGCCTGCGTTCCGTTGATCGGACCCATAAGGTTGACGCCCAGCATGTTCGCCCAGGCATCGCTTGCCTCCAGCGTCGAAGATCGCCCGCCGACACCGGCATTGTTCATCAGGATGTCGGTGCCGCCAAAGCGATCGGCGATATCTTGTTCGAGCACTTGCAGCTGCTCTTTGTCAGAGACATCAGCCTCGGATGTCATGACATCGGCGGCCCCTGCGGCGCGCAGTGTCTCCGAGGCGGCGGCGAGTTTATCCGCGGCCCGGTCAACGATGACCACGCGCATGTTCATACCGGCAAAATGTGTAGCAGCAGCCAGACCAATGCCCGACGCGCCGCCGGTGATGACAGCGACAGATTGAGACGTGAAAGCAGGATGTGTCATGGGTTACTCCAAGTCTTTTGGGAAGGTCGATGCAGGCGGCAGTTCCATTCCAGCACAGTTGGGTGCTTGAGGTCTAGCCGCCCATTTCCGCCATGGTTTTGAACCCCAGCCCGCGATCTGTGACGGCTTTTAGGAATCGCCTGAGTTGATCGTGGGTGGATTTGAAGCCTGCCCCTGTGGGGCGGCCATTGATGATGTGGCCGACGAACACGCCGGTCCCGCCAGTTTCCGCGATTTTGTCGAGGATTGCGCCGTTGGCGTCCCAACCAGGAAAGTGGTCGTGTTCAAAGTCCAGAAAGCCAATGCAGTTGACCCCGTTATGCTCTCCGGGGGTGTCGTAGATCCGATCCTCCAGCGGGGATTTGCGCGCGGAGCGCGGTCCGTCGGTGCGCACGGTTTTGAACCTTTTGGCAAGTTCGGCCCGGGCGCGCGGTGTGGACGTGTGAAACGGAAAGGCGAAGGTTTCGGCCGGAAACCCCAAGGCTCTATGCTCTTCCACGCCCTCGTCAATCTCTTTGCGCAGCCAGCGGCGCAGAGGATTGCTTTCCAGATAGGTGCGGAGGTTCAGATGGGTGCGGGTGTGAAAACCGATTTCGTGGCCGCTCTCTTGCAAGGTGTGCAGTCCATCGATCTGTGCAGGGTTCGCCTTGTGAATATTGGTCACGCAGAAGGTGGCCCTCGCGCCGAACTCTTCAAAAATATGGCGGGCTTTCATCCACTTGTTCACGTAGAGATCGTCATATGTCAGGCAAACGAAGCCTTGGGTCATCTGCAATCCTGATTTTGGTCGGTCGGTTTGGCCAGTTGTGACCACTCCAATACCATCAAGGTAATGTTCTGCGGCTTTTCAACAAAAAGAGTGTCTAATCGTGCCGTTTTCAGGATTTGTGCTACACCAAAACCTCTTGCTCTTCCTGCGCACCCACGGCGAACACGTCCTTATAACGTTCAATCTCTTCCGCCGGGCCCATCGCTTTGCGGGGATTGTCCGACAGTTTGACCGTGGGGCGCCCTTCTGCGCTGACGGCTTTGCACACGAGGCTGAACGGCGCGAGCAGATCGCCTTCGGTCAGATCGCGGAAATCATTGGTCAGGAGCGTGCCCCAGCCGAAGGAGACCCGCGCACGGTCTGAGAATTGCGTGTGGAGATCGATGATTTTCTCTTCATCCAAACCATCCGAGAAGATGATGAGTTTCTGCATCGGGTCCTCGCCGCGGGACTTCCACCAATTGATCGCGGTCTCCGCGCCTTTTGCCGGATCGCCGCTGTCGACCCTGATCCCCGTCCATCCCGCAAGCCAATCCGGCGCGCGGTCCAGAAACCCTTGGGTGCCGTAAGTGTCCGGCAGGATGATGCGCAGATTGCCGTCATGCTCTTCATGCCAGTCGGAGAGAACCTCATAAGGGGCCTGCGCGAGGTCCTGATCGGTGTCGGCCAAGGCCGCATAGACCATAGGGAGCTCGTGGGCGTTGGTGCCGATCGCCTCGAGATCGCGGTTCTTGGCGATAAGGCAATTGGAAGTGCCGACGAATGTCTCGCCAAGACGCTCTGTCATCGCCTGCACGCACCAATCCTGCCACAGAAAGGAATGTCGCCGCCGCGTTCCGAAATCGGCAATGCGCAGGCCGTCGACACCGCGCAGATGTTCGATCTTTTCCCACAGCTTGGTCATGGCGCGGGCGTAAAGCACCTGAAGTTCAAACTTTCCGATGGAATTGGTCACCGCGCGCCCGCGCAGCTCCATGAGAACGGCGAGCGCGGGAATTTCCCAAAGCATCACCTCAGGCCATGCGCCTTCAAAGGTCAGCTCGTATTGGCCGTCGCGCTTTTCGAGGGTGTAGGGCGGCAGGCGCAGCGCCTCGAACCAATCCATGAATTCGGGCGTGAACATCTGGCGCTTGCCATAGAACATGTTGCCGCGCATCCAGGTGCTTTCGCCACGAGAGAGCGAGAGGGAGCGGATGTGATCGAGCTGTTCGCGCAACTCTCCCTCATCCACAAGATCAGCCAGGGGCACGTCTTTGCTGCGGTTGATCAGCGAGAATGTGACCTGCGTCTCGGGCTTGTTGCGAAAGACCGACTGGCACATCAGAAGTTTGTAGAAATCCGTATCGATGAGCGACCGCACTATTGGGTCGATCTTCCATTTATGGTTCCACACACGGGTGGCGATATCGACCATCGCGTCCTCCAGCGCAATTTCTTAATAGGTTAAACCAAAGGCATGCTGCGCGCGCAAGATTAAGGGATCGCCTCTACGGGTTTTGTTCGGCGACGTTTGGCGATGAATTGAGGATGACAATTATGCTGCCAATGGCCGGAATGAGCCC
>CAKZYL010000077.1 GCA_937884705.1 uncultured Roseovarius sp.
CCGAGCTAGAGCTGAGCTTCTACCTTGGTTGGCAAGAAACCGAAGACAGCACAGTCTCGGGCACTTTGCCTGGCGGTGTCCCGGTTAATCGCAGTTTCAATTGGGACGGGGACAGTTTCGATTCTCCGTATTACTACGGTGGCCGCGTTATCTGGTGGACCCAATCGAATTGGGGTTTTGGCGTAGAGGGCACGCATGCCAAAGCTTATGCAAGCGGCGCAGACCTTGCCTCGCTAGGCTTGGCACGGTTTGAGCTCTCTGACGGTCACAATATCTTTACCGTAAATGCAATGAAACGCTGGCCCAATGCCTTTGGGGCCACCCGTCTGACGCCCTATGTTGGCGGCGGCTTGGGTATCGCGGTCCCGCATGTGGATATTCAACTGCTTGGCGCGCCGTCTCGGACCTTTGGGTTTGAGCATACCGGTTTTGCCGTGCGGGGCTTGGCGGGTTTGAAGTATGATATCACAGAGGATTGGGCCGTTTTTGGCGAATATCAGTTCACGTGGTCGGATAATGACATCACAGTCGATCCGGTGATGGTCGGCCAAATCCCCGGCGCATTGAGCACTGAGATCTTGACCCATGCGATCAATTTCGGCGTCAGCTACAGTTTCTGATCGGTCCAATTTGCGACACTAAGAACCGCATCTGCGAACGCGTCTGGCGCTTCCTGGGGTGGGTTGTGTCCTACATTCTGCAAAACCCGTCTTTCATATGTAGACGTGAACTTTGCTCGGATGCTCGCTGGTTCCGAGGGGGGATCGACCCCATCATCTGTGCCCTGCACGACAATTGTGGGCACCGTGATGCTGGGCTGCTGCGCCAGACGCCCTTCAATATCTGCCACAGCTGGGTCACCCGGTATCCCGCCAAACCGGTGTTGATAGGAATGCAGCACAATATCGATGAAGTCAGGACTTTCAAACGCCTGCGCTGACCGTGCGTAGGTTGCATCGTCAAAATCCCAAGACGTCGACCAAAGCCTCCAAATGAACTTACAAAACCCATGCCGATCATGGGACAAGGAAGCCCGACCGCGTTCCGTATGAAACAGGTAGATGTACCAATATCGCGCCTCTTCCTCGGCGGGCGCGGGGTCATTTGCCCGGGCGATATCCTGAATGTTGTAGCCCACGCCGCAGCTCACCAGCCCAGTGACGCGCTCCGGCCAAAGCGCAGCCACGATGCATGCAGCGCGCCCGCCCCAGTCAAAGCCGGCGAGCGTGGCTTGCTCTATGGATAGCGCGTCCATCAAGGCCAGGAGATCGGCACCGAGGGCAGCTTGTTCTCCAGACCTTGGCGTGTCATCCGACAAAAACCGCGTCGCGCCATACCCGCGCAGAAATGGCGCAATGCACCTCATCCCTTTTTCAGCCAGTCGCGCAATGACGTCCAAGTAAGAATGCGCATCATATGGAAATCCGTGCAGCAGAATGACCGCAGGGCCATCCCTCGGACCAGCTTCAAAATATGCGATCTCTAAGACGCCCGCCTCAATGTATTTGAGATCCATCCTATCTCACTCAGGCCGGGTGTTTTGCATAGATGGGCGCGTGTCAAACTCTGAGAACCACGCGGCCAACTCTGGCGCTCTTGATCGCCAATCGCGCTCGGGCTGACGGAAATCCAGATATGCCAAGGCACAGCCCACGGCGATATGGCTCATATCCATGGGTCCCAGCAGGTGGCTCATCCAGCGGTCGTTGATGGCGTGCACGGCGCGTTCGATCTTGCCCCATTGCGCCTCAATCCAGCCGTCAAACACCTTGTCTTCCGGTCGCACGCGATGCTCATAAACCATCAGAACGCCCGCATCCATAATGGCGTCGGCGGTCGCCTCAAGCGTCAGTGTCTCCCAAAGACGTGCCTCGGGGTAAAGACCTGCACCCACCCGCGCATCCAGATATCGGGTGATCACCCGGCTGTCATAAAGCGCGGGCCCGTCCTCGCGGATGAGGCTCGGGATTTTACCGGTTGGATTGGCCGCCATCGCCTGCTCATCCGGGCTCACCGGCGTGGGCGCGATGTAAACGATATCCACATCCTCCGTTTGCCCGGTCTCAAGGATCAAGACGCGAACCTTGCGCACAAACGGCGACGGTATCGCGGCGATGAGCGTCATCATTGGCGTTCCTCCTCAGGGTTGCGCATCAGCGCGGCCAAAACATCTACGCCATGACCCATGCCCACCACCTCAACGGCATCAGCGGCGCGCAGCCTGACGTCATCAGGTTTGTTCTGATTGAGCTTCCATGTCCCGTCAATCTTTTCGACGACCATCCGGCACGGCAAGATCTGGCGCATCATCGCCTGCATGACCCCATCGGTCATTTTGTTGGACGTCCAAGGACGCTTGGGCGCCAGCTTTGTTTCAAAAAGCTCAGATTGCCGTCTCAGAAGGTCAAACATTTCTTCCTGTGGGCGCAGCTCCAGTGCCCCTTGCAGATGCACGGCCACATAGTTCCAGGTTGGCACCTGATCGATCATTCCGTACCAATCGGGCGAAACATAAGAATAAGGTCCCTGCACCGCGAGCCGCGCCCGCACGGGAGCGGAGAGCAGACGCACCATCGGGTTTGTCTTTACAAGATGTAGCTCCACCTGACTGCCATCTTCTGACAGCAGAAAAGGGACATGGGATATCAGGGGTGCGTCATCGCTGTTGACACACAAAAGACCAAACCCTTGTTCCCGGGCAAATCTGATATTGCGAGCGTCGCTCGACTTACGAAACGCACGGTTGGGATGCATAGCTGCCCTCCTTAGGTCGCCCGCTAAACATGGCTCACATCATACTGAGTGGTTAGGGCCAGATACTTGCCGCATTAACGCCAGACATGAGCTCAAGCTTGGGGGCCAGCCCCCAAAACCCCCGGGGTCCTTGAGAAAAGAAAGACGCCCAAGCGAGGCGCGCCCGTAGGGAGCGCAGAGCGTCTCACGCGGCCAAAAGCTGGTTGCCCTTTGCACCCGTCACCTGAGCCGTGACGATGTCGCCCACGGCCTGATCCACCTCAAACAGGGTCTCCGCAAACTGTTCGGTACGTCCCATGCGCGGGTTTTCCATCAAGATCCGATGTTCCTGACCCTTTTGTCTGACCAAATGCTCAGAGACGCGCGCTTCTCCCAAACGCCGCAAGCGGGCCGCGCGGGCTTTGATGTCGCGGCCGTCCACCTGTGGCATGCGCGCGGCGGGTGTTCCGTTGCGCGGGCTATAGGGGAAGACATGGAGCCAGGTCAGATCGCAGTCCTCCACCAGCCGCATGGAATTTTCAAACATGTCCGGCGTTTCGGTCGGGAAGCCCGCGATGATATCGGCGCCAAAGGTCATCTCTGGCCGCAGCCGCTTGGCCTCTTCGCAGAAGGCGATCGCATCATCACGCAAGTGCCGCCGCTTCATACGTTTGAGGATCATGTTGTCACCGTGCTGCAGGCTCAAATGCAAATGCGGCATCAGGCGCGGCTCGGTCGCAATGGCCTGCATCAGGTTTTCATCCGCCTCAATGGAGTCAATCGACGAGATCCGCAGCCTTGGAAGATCTGGCACCAACTTCAGGATCCGCAGCACCAAATCGCCCAGCCTCGGCGTCATCGGCAGATCCGCGCCCCAGCTTGTGAGGTCCACACCCGTGAGCACGACTTCGTTGTAGCCTCGATCCACCAGCCGCTTGATCTGTTCGATCACCACCCCCGTTGGCACAGATCGCGAATTTCCGCGCCCATATGGGATGATGCAAAACGTGCAGCGATGATCACAGCCATTCTGAACCTGCACATAGGCCCGGCTGCGCGTGCCAAACCCGTCAATCAGATGTCCCGCAGTCTCGGTAACCGACATGATGTCATCGACCTGACAGGCCTCTGTGTCGCCAATGAAATCGGCCGCCATCCCGCGCCATGTACCGGGCTGCATTTTCTCAATATTGCCAATGACCGCATCTACCTCGGCCATGCTCTGGAAGGTTTCGGGCTCTGTCTGCGCAGCACATCCCGTGACAATCAGACGTGCCTCTGGGTTTTGACGCCTGAGCTTGCGGATTTCCTGGCGCGCCTTGCGCACAGCCTCCGCAGTCACCGCGCATGTGTTTACCACAACAGCATTGTCCAGACCTGCCTCAGCGGCAAGCTCCTTCATCGCTTCGGTCTCATAGGCATTGAGACGACAGCCCATCGTTGTGAAAATGGGCGCGCTCATGTGGCATGTTCCAGGAAATCAGAGGTGATCACGCCGTCGCAAACATGGGCCGTGGGTCCAGTCATCCAAACACCGTCCTCGCGCCACTCCACACTGAGTTGCCCCCCATCCAGATCAATCTTCACGCGCCGCCCCGTCAACCCACGCCGCGCCGCCGCCACAGCCACGGCGCAGGACGAAGAGCCTGATGCCAGCGTGACACCGGTGCCCCGTTCCCAGACCCGCATGCGAAGATGATCCGGTCCAACCACATGCACAACCTGCACGTTGGTGCGCTCTGGATAAAGCGGGTGATGTTCATATCGGGCGCCAAATTCCTCAAGCGCGACGGCGTCCGCGTCATCCACAAAAAACGTGCAATGGGGGTTGCCCATGCCGGTGGCCGTCGGGGCCCCTGGAATGGGCAGTTCAAGCGTATCGACGTTCTTAGAGAGGGGAATGTCGCGCCAATTGAGCTGTGGCATGCCCATATTGACGGAGGTAAGGCCGCCTCCTGCATCCTCGGCAAAGAGGTTGCCTCGCGCGGTTGTGACGTTGACGGACTTGCGCCCGGTCTCTTCCATCACCATCCGCGCAATGCACCGCGTGGCATTTCCGCATGCCGCAGATTCTGACCCGTCAGGATTCCAGAAGGTCAGGTGAACATCCGCGCCATTCTGACCGCGATCGATTTTTGCAAACTGATCAAAACCGATGCCACGGCGGCGATCGCCCACTGCGCGGACCAAGGCTGCATCAATCTCCAAATCCCGCACACGGGCATCGACGACAACGAAATCGTTGCCGAGCCCATGCATCTTAATAAAAGGCATTCCTGTATGCGCGCGAGTGTTCATCTGGCCGGATATAGCGATCTGATCTGTGCAAATCCAGACGCTTGGTCACGGATCGAAGATTCCCCCTTGACCCACCCGCAGCGTCTTTCTAGTTAGGCGCCTTAGTGGGCCGTTAGCTCAGTTGGTAGAGCAACTGACTTTTAATCAGTGGGTCGCA
>CAKZYL010000078.1 GCA_937884705.1 uncultured Roseovarius sp.
CGCAATACCGTTATGGCGCCTGGTGCAAGCGCGAGGGAGACGCTGCTGCCTTTGCCGGGCAGCGCCCCGTCGCCATTGGGCGCGTTTGAGAACCGCGCCTTAATCTCTTCGCCCGAACTCAATGCCAGATGGGCGACCGTGGCCTCGCCCGAGTAGACGACGTTTTCCACCGTGGCGGGCAGCCCGCTGCCATTGGCGTTGAGGCCAATATGCTCCGGCCGGACAAGCACGCTGACCGTCCCGTCATGTACGCCATCGGGGCGTTTGACGGCGTAATCTCCGCCAGCCGCCAGCGTCACCGTTTCACCAGAGAGCGTCGCATTGAGGAAGTTTGATTCACCAATAAAGTTGGCGACAAAGCGTTCCGCCGGGCTTTCATAAATATCGCGCGGTCGCCCGATTTGCAGGATTTTGCCCGCGCTCATTACCGCGACCCGGTCCGACATTGTCAGTGCTTCTTCCTGATCGTGGGTGACGAAGACGAAGGTGATCCCGGTTTCATGCTGCAGGCGTTTGAGCTCGATCTGCATCTCCTTGCGCAGTTTCAAATCAAGGGCCGAGAGCGGCTCATCCAGAAGCAAAACCTCAGGATGGGGCGCCAGTGCGCGGGCCAGGGCCACGCGCTGTTGCTGACCACCGGAAATCTCGGATGTACGGCGATCGCGCATCGGCTCCATCCGCACGAGGCGCAGCATCTCATCGACGGTGGCGGCCACTTCCGATTTGGATTTGCCCTGCATTTGAAGACCGAACGCGATGTTTTGCGCCACGCTCATATGCGGGAAAAGGGCGTAGCTCTGGAATACTGTATTCACGGGCCGCTGGTTGGGTGGCAGGCGCGTGATGTCTTTGCCGTCGAGCTTGATTGCGCCCATGGTTGGCGGCTCAAAGCCTGCGATCAGACGCAGAAGCGTTGTCTTGCCGCAGCCCGATGGCCCCAGAAGCGTGAAGAATTCATTGTTGGCTATGGTGACAGAGACGTCCGACAACGCGGTGAAGGCGGCGTCGCCGGATCCAAAAGTCTTCGTGGCATTTTCAATTTCGATCATGCGTTTTGTCACCACCCCAGGCTCGCATGCCCAATACTGGTATTGACAACACCCCTTGCGTCAACAAAAAACTTTTAGTGCACTAAAATATTTTTCAGTGGCCAACTGGGGGCGTAAATTTTGAGCGATCTGTCCGATCCGGTTTCGAAGGATGAAACGCCTGAAACGGGTTTGCGTTCGCGCAAAAAAGCCCAGCGACGGCAGGATATTCTGAGCGTCGCCGGCCGGCTTTTTAACGACAACGGCTTTGATGCAACGACGATGGTCGAGATTGCGGAGAACACGGGCGTGTCGCCGCCCACCGTGTTCAATTACTTCGGATCAAAGGAAAATATTCTCAGTGCGTTGCTCTTTGAAGGCACAGCGCGGGTACGCGTGGAGCATCTGGCGCAGCGCCCCAGAGAGGATCAGCCTTTCGTGGATATCCTGACGCGGCTCTTGTGCGAGCTGACAGAGAACACGATGCGCATCGCGGGCAAGCGGGTTTGGCGCTATGCCGAGTCCGCCAATATCCGGCGCGTGGGCACAGAGTTTCAAAAGCAGTTTGCCGAGTCGGATTTGGCTCTGTTGCGCCTGATCAGGGCCTATCTGGGAGACTACACGCTTGTGCTGCGCAGCAAGCGGCCCGCCGATTACGACTTCCTCGCGCAGATGGTCTACGATCTTTGGACGGCGCGGTACTTTGAGTTCATCAAGGATGACGGCATGACGATTGAGGCCCATTACGACAGGCTTCGAGAGGATGTCGCAACATGGGTCGACATGCTCTTTGATGATGCGGTTGCCCAGGCGACCGCGCGACATGACGCAAAGGCTCAAAGATGAAAAGCGCAGAGAGCATTATTGAGAACGGTCGGGTTTTGACGATGGACAAGGCCCACCCCAGGGCAGAGGCGATCGCGATATCGGGAGGGCTCATCGTTGCGGTGGGATCAAATGCAGAGATCCGCGACATGGCGGGGCCGGCAACGCGGCGGATCGATGCCCAGGGGGCGACCGTGATGCCCGGCATGACGGAAGCGCATCTGCATCTTTTCGCGGGCGCGTTTGGGTTGCGCCTGTTGCAGCTGGACGGCGTGCAAGGATTGCCAGCGCTGCGGCAGAAGCTGCAGGCCTATGCCAAGGACAACCCCGATGAGGCGCTGCTGATTTGCTAGCAGGCTGATTACAACCTCTTTGGTGACGGGGTCGCGACGACGCGGCAGATGTTGGACGAGGCTTTGAGCGACCGGCCAGCTGTTTTCGTCTCGGGCGACCATCATACCGCCTGGGCCAACACCATCGCCTTGGAGCGTGCTGGCATTCTGAATGGCCTTGAGACGCCGGTGGGCAGCGAGCTTGTCATGGCAGCAGACGGCACGGCGTCGGGTGAGCTGCGCGAGCACGGAGCGATGGATCCGGTGATGGCCCTGCGGTCTTCGGGCGGACGTGAAGGGCTCGGGCTCGCGGGTATTGAGCCGCCAACTGAGGTCTCGCCTGAGGCGCGCGCAGAAGATATCGACGTGCTCAAAAAGGGATTGCAGCTTTGTGCCTCTTACGGGTTTACCAGCCTGCATAACATGGATGGGAACCGCTATCAGCTTGAGCTTCTGCGCGAGATTGAAAACGAGGGCGCGCTGCTGTGCCGAACCGACATTCCGTTTCACCTGACGCCTGAGAAAGACATCGCTTCGCTCTCTGAGGCCGCCGCGCTGCGGGCGGAATTTGCGACCGATAGGCTCAGTTCAAAACGCGTGAAGGTGTTCATGGATGGGGTTATCGACAGCTCTACCGCTGTATTGGTGGATGCCTACGCCGATACGCCTGGCTGGCGCGGGGATCTGTTGCATTCGCCCGAGCGGTTTCGCGCCATTGCGACGGAGGCCGACAAGCTGGGGTTTCAAATCGCGGTCCATGCCATCGGAGACGGGGCCATTCGCAACACGCTCGATGGGTATGAGGCGGCGCAAAAGGCCAATGGTGTGCGCGATGCAAGGCACCGGATTGAGCACATCGAGTTGCTGAACCCTGCCGACCTGCCAAGGTTCAAGGAGTTGGGAGTGGTGGCATCCATGCAGCCTTCGCATCCACCGGGCGCGATGGACTTCCCGTTGCAGCCCTGGGTGAGCCGCGTTGGCGAAGCGCGTTGGCCGTGGGCCTTTCCGATGAATGATCTGCGCGCGCAAGGCACGCCGATTTGTTTTGCCTCCGATTGGCCGGTGGCAGACATCAATCCGATGCGCAGCATCAAGGCCGCAATGCTGCGGCGGTCATGGAATGGTACTTATGACGATCATGCCTCGACGCTGCATCAGGCTTTGCATGCCTATACCGCCGGAGGTGCCTATGCCGGGCACGAAGATCACCGGCTGGGCACGCTCACACCCGGACATCTGGCCGACATTGTGATCATGGATCGCGATCTCGAGGCCACGTCTGCGGAAGATATAGATCAAGCGCGGGCCGCTTTGACGCTCTGTGGAGGACAGGTGACGTGGGAGGCGTGAGCGACGTGTGCCCCATCCGATCATGAAAAACACCCGCCGATAAAAGGACGCCGGACGATGAGCGATGAAGATCTCTGTTACATGACGGCCAGCGAAGCGGTTTCGCTCTTCAAGGCGCGCAAGCTCTCGCCCGTTGAATTGATGCAGGCCGTCATTGACCGGGCAGAAGCTGTTGAGCCCACAATCAATGTTTTTGCCGATACGTATTTTGAAGAGGCCATGGATCAGGCGAAAAAGGCGGAGGCCAAATATGCAAGGCCGGTCGCGCGGGTCCGGCCGTTAGAGGGGCTACCGCTTGCCGTCAAAGATGAAAACAAGATCAAGGGCAGGTGCACCACGGCCGGGTCGCTCGTTTTCAAGGATGCGATTGATACATCAACGTCGCTGAGCATTGAGCGATTGATGAAGGCAGGCGGCATAGTGCATGCGCGATCGACGTCGCCCGAATTTGCCTGCGCGGGGGTCACGCATTCCCGGCTATGGGGCGTCTCGCGAAACCCGTGGAACCCGGAGTTCACGACGGGGGGATCTTCTGGTGGGGCAGGCGGGTCGCTGGCGGCAGGGACGACGACGATTGCCAACGGATCCGACATCTGGGGATCCATTCGCATGCCTGCGTCCTGTTGCGGCGTGCTTGGGTTCAAACCGCCCTATGGTCGGGTGCCAGAGGACACTCCGTTCAACCTCGATGTCTACTGTCATGAGGGGCCGATGGCGCGCAGTGTGGATGATCTGGTGATGATGCAGAATGTCATGGCCGGGCCGCATCCCAAGGATATCGCCTCGATCCGCCCGAAGCTTTCCATTCCCAAAGACCTGAAGCCCATCAAGGGTTGGAAAATCGCGTATTCCATGGATTTGGGGTATTTCGAGGTCGACCCCGAAGTGGTTCAGAACACGCAAGAGACGCTGGCCATGCTGCGCGATCTGGGGGCCGAGGTCGTGGAAGTTGACCTGGGCTGGACGCCCACCACGCTGACGGCGGCCTCGAATTACCTCGGTCACATCTTTGGCAATTCATTGGCCGCGCTTTTGCCGCGTCACAGGGAAGAAATGACCAATTATGCACGGTCTTTCGCTCAATTCGGTCAAACCACGACCGCGACCGATTTTCTGGCCTCGATGGATGTCTTGAATGAAATGTACGCCACGCTCGGGCCAATCCTTGAGAGCCACATTGCCTTTATCTGCCCGACATTGCCGCTGCCTGCTGTGCTCGCGGATTATGATCCCGGTGTGGATCAATGCC
>CAKZYL010000079.1 GCA_937884705.1 uncultured Roseovarius sp.
GTGATGTTATGCAATGCCTGCGGCACGGTGATCTGTTGCGATGTGCCCATGGATTGGCCGGTCTCCGTCAAACGATTGACCGCGATCCACGCTGTTTTCAAAGGGCCCATAGGGGTCACAGGCGCATCGGAGTGGATCGCAAAGTCGCCGCCCCAAACGTCCCATGCGTCACGGGCTGCATTCATGCGTCGGGCACGATCCGGACCGACCGTGAGACGCAAATGCAAATCCCCGAAGTGATGCAGATGGTTGGTGAAGATGTTCACGGTCAAACCCAGTGCCTTCATGCGCTTGAATTGATCGATCCCGGCAAGTTGCACATGTTCCAGCGTGTGCCGAAGGTCGGCGTTGGGGGTTTCCAGCATCACCCTTTCATAGACCTCAATCGCCAGTTCTGAGGCGGCATCGCCATTGGTGTGAATGTGGGTCTTCACTCCGGCGCGGTGCAGGGCGCGCACGCAGGCCTCATAGTGATCGAGATCCATGTTCCAGATACTGTTGTCCTGTCCGGTATAGTATCCGGGCGCCTTGAGCTTGGCGGTGTAGCCTTGGATGGCCCCATCGGTGAAAAGCTTTGCGCGCCCCAAATCGAGTTTGGGTGTCGACCGGGCCCTTAGGGCGATTGCACGTTGTGCTTCGGCCTCCGGGTCGCCCTCCATGGCATTCATTACTGGGACATATCGCGCTGGAAATGAGGTCTCTCCGGTCACAGCTTGCACCATTGTGACCTCGTCCTCATGCAGGTCAGACAGCAGGTCAGCAACGGTCGTGACGCCACAGTTGCGCGCCACTTTCCCATAGGCCCTGAGCGCATCTGCGTCGCTCAGATCAGGCAGGCTGACACGCGTGGCCTCCATAACGGGGCCCATGGCGGCGAATTCCTGCATCTCCCCGTTTGGCAGGCCGTCAGCGTCTTTGACGACCCCTTCGATATTGGTGCCGCCGTCAAACCCGGCCTTGGCAATCGCCATGGTGTTCGCTGTGAGCAGGTGGAAATTGGAATGCACGACCACGACAGGATGCTCGGTCGAAACCTGATCAAGATGCGCCTTGTCCAGCCGACGCCCTTCCAAAAAACTGGGATCAAATCCCCAGCCAACCACGGGCTCACCTGGGGCTGTGTCCTTGGCCACATTGCGCAACCGGTCAATCAGCGCATCGTAATCCCGCAAACCCGGCCAATCTGTTCCGTCTGGATCTGTTCGTGTGTAATGACCGCAATAGGTGAAGCGCCAGACGCCGCCGGCCATCACATGGGCATGCGCCTCAATGAGGCCGGGTAAAAGAACCTTGTCGGCGAACCGCGTGTCTCGCGTGACCTGGCCCCAACCGTCACCACAATCGGGTCCGCCGACGGCCAAAACGATCCCGTCCCGCACTGCAACATGGCTGGCAATTGGGCAATTGCGATCCATCGTGATGATTTTTCGTGCATTGAAAACAGTGACCATAAATGCGGATTCTCCGTTGTAGAGACTGTGTTTTAGTGATCGCCGCGACATCCCGCGAAGGGATCACGCAGATAAAAAGTATGAGAAGAATTTGACTCTGAATATCGATTATGCGTCGATAGCGACACCCAAACAAACAAAAACGTCTCAATTCAACAGGGAGAACTCGCGATGTATTTCGATCGCCTGTCCCGTGGTATTTGTGCAGCCGTTTTAGCCGCGCCATTGGCGTTCGCTACGCCCTCTTGGGCCGAAACGGTTTTGCGCGTGATACCACATGCGGACCTCAAGAACCTCGATCCAATCTGGACCACGGCCTATATCTCACGCAACCACGGCTACATGATCTACGACACGCTTTTTGCGATGGACGAAGATTTCAAGCCGCAACCCCAGATGGTTGATACCTGGACAACGTCTGAAGACGGAATGGTGTGGACCTTCGTTCTGCGTGACGGGTTGATGTTCCATGATGGCACGCCGGTAACCGGCGAAGATGTCGTGGCCTCGCTCAACCGTTGGGGACAACGCGACGGTATGGGTCAACAGCTTTACAAAAATATGGAATCGCTGGTCGCAACCGACGAGAAAACGGTCGTGATGACCCTCTCGTCGCCGTTTGGCCTGGTGTTGGAATCCATCGGCAAGATCTCATCAAACGTGCCCTTCATCATGCCAAAACGCGTGGCCGAAACGGATCCGTTTGAGCAGATCACCGATTACACGGGATCCGGCCCGTTCAAGTTTGAAGAAGAGGAATGGGTGCCTGGCAACACTATCGTCTACACCAAGTTTGACGACTATGTGCCGCGCGAAGAGCCCTCTTCCGCTGCGTCAGGCGGCAAGATTGCCAAGGTCGACAAAGTGATTTGGCAGTATTTTCCTGACAACACCACAGCGATGAACGCGCTCATGGCGGGTGAGGTTGATTTCTTCGAACAGCCCGCGCCGGATCTGGCCACGATCCTGAACTCCAACCCGGACGTGACGGTTGAGGTAAACGATCCGCTGGGCAACATCGGCTTTGCGCGCTTCAACCACCTGTTGCCGCCTTTTGACAATGCCGATGTGCGTCGTGCGGCGATCAATGCCATGAAACAGGAAGACTACCTGGCCGCGGCCATTGGCGATCCTGAGTTCTGGAAGACCTGCTATTCGGTATTCCCTTGCGGCACGCCTCTGGCCAATGACGCGGGATCCGAGGTGATTGAGACTGCCGATATCGACGCTGCGAAAGCCAAGCTGGCCGAGACTGGGTATGACGGCACCGAGGTGGTCATCATGCAGCCCACCGACATTCCGGTTTTGTCGGCCTTCTCGCTGGTCAGCGCAGAAAAGCTTCGCAATGCTGGGTTCAACGTGAACTTGGAGGCGATGGACTGGGCGACTCTGACTTCTCGTCGTGCGCTGCGTGACCCAGTTGGTGAAGGTGGTTGGAACATCTTCCACACATGGTGGATCGGTGCGGACGTGATTGACCCCATGGCGATTGCCTTCTCGGGCGATCCGGATGCGGGCTGGTTCGGCTGGGCCGAGGACGCCGAATTGGAGAAAGCACGGTCTGCCTTCGCGGTCGCGAGCACCCCTGAAGAAAAAGCGGAACACGCAACGAAGGTTCAGGAACGGCTTTGGGCCATTGGTGCGTCTGGCCAATTGGGACAGTTCTTTGTGCCGGTTGCCTATCGCAACAATGTCAAAGGCCTGATCAAATCACCCGTACAGTTCTTCTGGAACATGTCGGTGGAGTGATCTGACCTGACCTGCGTGATGGGCGGCTGCGCCCATCATCGCACCTCATGACGCAAGTCATTCCTCCGGGCTACATGTGCTGCAGGGCGGTGCACGGCCCGGAGGTTTTTCGACAAAGGCCAATGCATGCTCTTTTACATCTTCAAACGCATCCTGATGACGATCCCCGTCATGCTGGTTGTGGCGCTCTTTGTATTCTTAATGTTGCGCCTGTCCCCCGGTGACCCGGCAGCTGTCATTGCCGGGGATTTTGCAACGGCCGAGGATGTAGCCAAGATCCGTGAAAAGCTTGGCCTCTCTGAGCCTATTTTCATCCAGTTTACAAAGTGGATCGGCGCGCTGTTGCAAGGTGACCTGGGCACGTCGATCTTTTCCAACAAGCCCGTGACAGAGTTGATTGCGCAGCGCATTGAACCGACCGTTCTTCTGGCCCTGACCACCATCGTTTTTTCGGTCTTCGTCGCGGTTCCGCTCGGCACCGTTGCCGCCTTTCGCGCGGGTAGTTGGATCGACCGCATGGTGATGCTCTTCTCCGTTGCGGGGTTCTCCGTTCCGGTGTTCGTGCTGGGCTACATCCTGATCTATGTGTTCTCGTTGAACCTGGGCCTCTTACCGGTGCAGGGCTATCGCTCGCCCTTTGAGCATGGGCTTGGGCCGTTCTTGCTGCACATCACGTTGCCGACCGTGACCCTAAGCGTGATTTTCATTGCCCTTATTGCCCGCATGACCCGTGCCTCGGTCATCGAAGTGCTTGAGGAAGATTACATCCGCACGGCGCGCGCCAAGGGCCAGTCCGAATTCAAGGTGCTGATGCGCCATGCGCTTCGCAATGCTGCCGTGCCCATCGTTACCGTGATCGGTATTGGCATAGCGCTTTTGATCGGGGGCGTGGTGGTCACGGAAAGCGTCTACAATATCCCCGGGCTCGGCCGCCTGGTGCTCGATGCTGTGCTGGCGCGGGACTATCCGATCATTCAAGGCCTCATCCTGTTTTTCAGCTTCATCTACATCCTGCTCAATCTGCTGATTGATCTCACCTACACCGTGCTTGATCCAAGGATACGCTACTGATGGCCTCAGAAAGCTCAGTCCAAAGCACAGCCGCGGAAACCCCTCGGACCAAAGAGGACGATCCGAGCGTCTGGCGCATCGCTTTGCGCAATAGAAGCGTCCTTTGGGGCGGTATTCTTCTTTCTGCGATCGCCATGATTGCCGTCGTCGGGCCGTTTCTCACGCTGGATCCTGTGGCCCTGAACCCAATCAACCGTTTGAAGCCACCAGGCGATGCCGGGCTTTTCGGCACCGATCAATTGGGGCGCGATCTCTTTTCGCGCGTCGTCAACGGCGCCCGCGTGTCACTGATCGTTGGCATTGCGGTTGCGACCATTGCGATATCCATCGGTCTCTTTCTGGGGCTCATTGCGGGGTACGTCCGCCTGATGGACGCGCTGATCATGCGCGTGATGGATGGTCTCATGTCGATCCCGGCCATCCTTCTGGCGATTGCCATGATCTCTCTGTCTGGCGCGAC
>CAKZYL010000080.1 GCA_937884705.1 uncultured Roseovarius sp.
GATCATCTGACCCAAGGTGACAAAGAGCTTCGCCGTGTTGGACGCGCCGATAATGACCCCATCAGCACCGCCCGTCAGTTCCAGATCAATCGCCGTGCCGCCGAGAATGGTCATCCAGGCAAAGCAGACCAACGCAGGTGCAAAGACACAGCCGAGGATGAACTCGCGCACCGTGCGACCTTTGGAGATCCGTGCAAGGAAGAGGCCAACAAAGGGTGAGAACGCGATCCACCACGCCCAGTAGAACGTGGTCCAACCGGCCTGCCAGCCAAAGAGACGCTGATCCGTGCCAGCCGCATAAGCCGCTTGCAACGTCTCTTCGTCTAAGGCGGCCGCGTCGCCCTCCAGACCAGATACAAAGCCATCAAAGCTGCCCCAGGCATTGCGCGCGCCATCAGCCAATGCGGCCGCATGCGGTTGCGCTGCTTCTGGCAGCGCTGCCTCAAAATCCGCCATCGCTTGCGGTGAATAGGCTTCAAAGCTCAGCGCGAAGAAGTTCAGCATGTAGTCGATGAAGGCAGAGCCATATGTCGACATCGCAAAGCCGAAAGAGCCGAAGATCACGAAGGTCAGCAACAAGATGATCGACAGAACCAGGTTCAGGTTCGACAGATACTTCACGCCGCGTCCAACACCAGACACAGCCGAGATGATGGAGAGACCCATGATGACCATCAGGCCTGCGACGAGGCCCACCTTGCCAGGCGCCGGAGCGTTCGTATCGCCATTCATCATCCAGTCCATGCCGGTGATGGCATACATGCCGTCGATGAATTGGCTCACACCGTAGCCGATGGTCACCGACACGCCGAGGATCGTGGCAACAACGCCCAGCACGTCAACAACGTGGCCGAGAAAGCCGTTGAGCGCCTTGCCGAAAAGCGGCGTCAGCGCGGAGCGAATGGTCAGAGGCATGTCACGCGTATAGGCGTAGTAGGCCAGGCTCAGACCGGTCACCACATAGATTGCCCAGGCGTGAAAGCCGTAATGCAGGAAGGTATAGCGGTATCCTGACGTGAGCGCGTCTTCGGTGTTGCCGGGAACTTCGCCTGCGACGACCACCGGGTTTGATCCCCAAAGGCCCAGCGGCTCGGCTGTCGCAAAGACCATGAGACCGCCGCCCAGACCCGCGCCGAACATCATGGAGAACCACGAAAAGTTCGAAAATTCCGGTTTTTCCCCGGGCGTGCCCATCACGCGCGCGCCAGTTTTGGGAAGGATCGCGAAGAAGGCCAGAAAGAAGAAAAAGAAACCTACGATCAGAAAGAAGAAGGTGTTGAACCCTTCCAGCAAGGCCCAGTTCCAGCTTCCGAGCGTGCTGTTGGCATTGGCAGGCCAAACAAGCGCCCAGATCACCAAAGCGACCATGATTGATTTACTAATGAGGGCAATGGGAAGGCTGTTGTCTTTGTAAAAGCCGTCCGGTTGCTTCTTGATGTCCACATCCGTGAACGGAGGTTTAATGCTCATGTTTCCATGTCCCTGAAGCAGAAAGTCATAATAAAAGCTCCCGCTGAGGATGTGAGAGAAAGCAGGAGCAGGCGGTTTTATTTTTGGTGACAAGACAGTGTCATTTGAAAATCGAACTGCCCGACCGAGGTGCGTCAGAATCGTTTCTGATTCCGACCTTTTGACCGAACTCGACCCGGTTCGTGTCGCGTTTCTACGTTTTGAGTCGCCCAATCCGACACAGTTCAGCTTGAACATTGCGGGGCATTGTGATGGCCTGCGGCAAAACCAACAAAGCCAAAATTGAAGGTCTCGCTATGTCATCTGTTCTTGATGTGGATTTCGTTCGCTCCCAGTTTCCTGCGTTCTCAGAGCCGTCTTTGCAGGGACAGGCCTTCTTTGAGAATGCAGGCGGGTCATACACATGTGCCCCTGTCATTGACCGACTGACGCGATTTTACACCGAACGCAAAGTGCAGCCTTATGCACCTTATCCGGCCAGCACTTTAGGCGGCGAGGAAATGGATGAGGCACGGACCAGAGTGTCGGCGATGCTTGGCGTGGACGAAGACGAGCTGAGCTTTGGGCCTTCTACGACGCAAAACGCCTATGTGCTGAGCCAGGCCTTTCGGGAATGGATGAATGAGGGCGATGCCCTCGTCGTCACTGACCAGGATCATGAAGCCAATTCCGGCCCGTGGCGGCGTTTGGCGGATGCCGGCATCGAGGTGCGTGAGTGGAAGATTGATCCCACGACGGGGCTCTTGAACCTCGACGATCTGCAAGCCCTTCTGGATGACCGGGTGCGCTTGGTGTGTTTCCCGCACTGCTCCAACATTGTCGGCGCGATCAATCCGGTCAAAGAGGTGGTTGAGGCCGTGCATGCCGCCGGTGCCTATGCCTGCGTCGACGGTGTCAGCTACGCGCCGCACGGCTTTCCAAACGTGGCGGAGCTGGGTGCGGATATTTATTTCTTCTCGTCTTACAAAACCTACGGGCCGCATCAGGGCATCATGGTTGTCCGGCGCGCCCTGGCAGAGCTGCTGCCCAATCAAGGCCATTGGTTCAACGGGGCCAGCCTGTCCAAAAAATTCACCCCCGCCGGGCCGGATCACGCGCAGGTGGCCGCCTGTGCCGGGATGGTCGACTATGTGGACGCTCTGGCCCAACATCACGGCATCGCGGGCGGGTCTGCCGAGCGTGCCGCGGGCGTGCATGACATGATGCGTGCCCATGAAACCCAACTATTGCAGCCGCTTTTGGATTATGTCGCTGATAAAAATTCCGTAAAGCTCATCGGGCCGAGTGAGGCGCATTCAAAAGCGCCGACTGTGGCGATTGACCTGCCCGGTTCGGGGGAAGCGGCAGCAGCAGAGCTGGCAAAGCATGGCATCATGACAGGAGGCGGAGATTTCTACGGATCGCGACCGCTGCAGGCCATGGGTGTTGACCTTGAAAAGGGTGTTTTGCGCGTGTCCTTTGTCCATTACACGACCAAAGCCGAGGTGGATCAATTGCTTGGCGCTCTGGACGCCGAACTCTGACCCGCTAGATCGCTTCCCAAGAAACGTGTGGTGAGGCGATAGATGAGCGAAAATTCTCCGGCAATCCTATGGTTGCGTCGTGACCTGAGGCTGAGCGATCATCCCGCGATGACGGCCGCGCTCGCAGGCGGTGGGCCTGTCATACCGGTCTATATTCGCGATGACTTGGTGGATGGTCTTGGCGCCGCACCGAAATGGCGTTTGGGTCTGTCGATTGAGGCCTATTCCGCCTCGCTGGAAGAGCTTGGAAGCAAGCTGGTGCTCAGGTCAGGCAATCCGGTTGACGTCCTCAAGGCGCTGATTGAGGAGACCGGCGCCACGTCTGTTCATTGGCACCGGGCCTATGATCCCGACAGCATCGCGCGCGACACCGAGGTGAAATCTGCCCTCAAAGACGCACGCATTGAGGCGCAGAGCCATGCAGGGCATCTGCTCTTTGAACCCTGGACGGTGCAAACCGGCTCTGGCGGATTTTACAAAGTTTATTCCCCCATGTGGAAAGCTGTGCGGACCCGAGATGTGGCCGCGCCGCTCTTGGCACCATCCTCACTTCCGGCGCCGCTTACATGGCCAGAGAGCGAAAGCTTGGACAGCTGGGCGCTCGGCGCGGCGATGAACAGGGGCGCAGAGGTGTGCCTGCCCTATCAGCGTGTGGGCGAAGAAAAAGCGCTCGAAAGACTGCATCAATTCACTGACGCGATCATCGCGGGCTACGACACGCAGCGGGATTTTCCCGCCATCGACGGAACATCCGGCCTGTCGGAGAACCTGTCCTTGGGTGAAATCTCTCCTAGGACCTGCTGGCATGCCGGGCAGCGCGCGCTGGCAGATGGCAAATCGGGCGCGGAAACGTGGCTAAAAGAACTGGTGTGGCGCGAGTTTGCCTATCACCTCGTCTACCATACGCCCCATATCACGTCGGAGAGCTGGCGCGAGGGCTGGGAGAAGTTTCCGTGGTCTGAGGATGACGACAGCCCGGATGTGCTGGCCTGGAAACAGGGACGCACCGGGATTGCCTTTGTCGATGCAGCGATGCGCGAGATGTATGTGACCGGGCGCATGCACAACCGCGCGAGGATGATCGTCGGCAGCTATCTGACCAAACACATGATGACCCATTGGCGCATTGGCCAGAAATGGTTCGAAGAGTGCCTGACAGATTGGGACCCGGCCTCCAACGCGATGGGCTGGCAGTGGGTGGCGGGATCAGGCCCCGACGCCACGCCCTATTTCCGCGTCTTCAATCCCGATACGCAGCTTGACAAATTTGATCGCAATGCCGCTTACCGGCGCGCCTGGATCGCCGAAGGACATGGCAGCCCAAGCAAATCTGCACTGTCATTTTATGACGCGATCCCGCCCTCTTGGGCCTTGTCGCCGCAGGACCGAGTGCCAGATCCCATCGTTGGATTGTCAGAGGGCCGCACGCGCGCGCTGGATGCCTACGCGGCGCGCGATTTCTGAGCTATTGAAAAAACCGCTGGACGCGCCAAAACCATATGACAAACAAAATGATTAACAGACAAGGAAGCCGAATGATCCTGACCAACACCGCGGGCCAAAAGAAACTGCCGCTTTACTTCAAGACATGCTTTGCCATTGCCAAACATATCGAAAGCGGCAGCCTCGAGATTGAGCTTCCTGATGGGCGGGTCTTCAAGGCGACGGGTGACGCGCCCGGACCCCATGCCAAGATTATCGTACATGATCATGACATCTTTGCCCGCATGGTTCGTGAAGGCTACCTTGGGTTTTGCGACGCCTATCTCGAAGGCGCTTGGTCAACGCCCGATCTGCAAGCCTTCATGGATCTCGTGAACGACCGCAATGACAACATGTATAACGGCTATCCCGGTCAGACGATCATTCAGATGGTTGAAAAATTCCGCTTCTGGCTGAAACGGAATTCCAAGGGCCAGGCCCGCAAGAATATCAGCTATCACTACGATCTGGGCAATGATTTTTATGGTCTATGGCTCGATGATACGATGACCTATTCCAGTGGCATTTTTCAAACGGGCCAGGAAAGCCTTGAGGCCGCACAGCGGGCCAAATACGCCTCCATGGTGGATCAGCTCGATGTAAAGCCCGGTGACCACGTGCTCGAGATCGGCTGCGGGTGGGGCGGGTTTGCGGAATATGCGGCCAAAGAGCGTGGCCTGCGGGTCACCGGCCTGACGATCAGCGAAGAGCAGTTCAAATATGCCAAAGACCGCATCGCGAGCGCGGGTCTGAGCCACATGGTGGATTTCAAACTGCAAGACTACCGCGATGAGACAGGCCATTACGACGGGATTGCCAGTATCGAGATGTTTGAGGCGGTGGGCGAGAAGTACTGGCCTGCATATTTCAACACGTTGCACGACAGGCTGCGCCCGGGCGGACGTGCCACGCTCCAAGTCATTCTTGTGCAGGACCGGAATTTTTCGACCTACCGCAAGAGCGTCGATTTTATCCAGAAATACATCTTTCCGGGCGGCATGCTGATCAGCCCGTCGGTGCTGCGCTCCCATGCGGAACAAGCGGGTCTTCTGTTTCAGCGCTCTGTAGAATTTGGCGAAAGCTACAGTCAGACGCTGCGCCGCTGGCACGAAACATTCAATGCCAAATGGGATCAAGTGGCTGGCATGGGCTTTGATGACCGTTTCCGTCGGATGTGGAATTTTTATCTGACATCTTGCGCCGGTGCCTTTGCGGGTGGCAGTTGTGATGTTACTCAGATAACGATAGCAAAACCCAACTAAGGAAATCCGATGCGCCCAACGGAGAGCATGCCCACCGCAGGTCGTCTGATTGCGGCGCTGCTTTTGGGCGGGTTGGCCTACTACGCGTCCAGCATCGTCATCGCCATCTGGCCTGTTGAATACAATTTTGGTCGCTTCCGCGAAGTCTGCGGTCTCACGGGTGTCCTTATGGGATGGCGTGTGATCGGCAGGCGCTTGGGGCGCGGGGTTATGGCTGGTATCGGTGCGGGGCTGACCGGGCTCGGTGCCATGTTGTTTTGGCTGTTTTTGCTATTGTCTTTCAATGAAATGATCGGCCGGTCGCTAGACCTGCGCTATACCGGGCCGTTTGAAGCCTTGAATGGGATGTTTGAGATTGGCTATTCCTGGGCGCTCAACATCATGCATCCGAGGCTTTGGTACCTACTGGTCGGCGGCTCTATGGCCGTGGGTTTGATCTCTGAGCTCTTTAGCCCAAAAGAAAAAAGCTAACCCATGTCGCGGGTCTTTCTTATGGGCCCGCTTGCCTGGCGTCCTCTGATGGAGGTTGTGTTGGGCGCGCACCTCCCGACCTCACCGGTCGTGCTGACCAATGTGGCGCCTGGGCCGTCCTCGGCATTTTCATTTCCGCATATCCATGACAAGGCCTTGGCTGACGCGGTGTCGGTTGAACTGGATGACCCGGACGCCTTTGATGCCCTCAGCTTTTTTGCCGCAGCACTCGGGGCGCATCCGGTGCCCAAGCATGGGGTGTTGGACGGCAAACGCGCCTCCGGCATTCTCTTTGTGGCCGATGGCGCGTTGCAGAGCGCGTCCATGCAGGTGGAAGATTGGATTGCTGCTTGGGGAGACCTGGCGCTCATCGCCGCGCATGAAATCATGGGATATCACGGACGCGTCCCGGCCGCAGATCTGTCCTGGCGGATGTCCATGATCCTGTCACGCGCCGTCTCAGTGCATGCCGCGCGCGCCACGCCTGGGCCGATATCCCGTCGCCGAGACATGCCGCGCGATGCCGTCACGGTGCATCGCAAGAAGCCTTTGCATGAGGGGTTCTTTCTCACCCGAGGGTATCAGCTGCAGTATCCAAATTTTGACGGGACGCAGAGCGATGCGCTGCATCGTGAGGTCTTTGTCGCAGCGGATGCCGTGATCGTCTTGCCCTACGACCCGGAGCGGGATCGAGTTTTGCTGGTGGAACAGTTTCGGATGGGGCCCTTCGCCCGTGGCGATATCTACCCTTGGGTGTTTGAGCCGCCCGCAGGGCGCGTTGATGCCGGAGAAACGGTTGAAGAGGCCGCGCGCCGCGAATGCGAGGAAGAAGCTGGATTGACCCTGTCGCGTCTGGAACATGTGTCCTCGCACTATTGCTCTCCCGGCGCCTCGACGGAGTACTATCATTGTTTTGTGGCCCTGACGGACCTGCCCGATGAGGCGGCAGGGCGCGGGGGTTTAGACACAGAACATGAAGACATCCGCACGCATGTTCTGGAATTCGACCAAGCGATGCATCTTGTGTCCACCGGAGAGGCCAATATTGGACCGATGATCTTGCTCTTGATGTGGCTTCAGAGGGAACGTCCTCGTTTGCGTTCTCTTGCTTGAGGTCTGACCGCACTGGTCCTACAACAGACGCCACAAGTCACAAGGGAAACCAGCCCATGCGCGTCGCCAAAGATCTGGCCCAAGCCGTTGGAAACACACCACTCATTCGGCTGCGCAAAGCCTCGGAAGAGACCGGGTGTGAGATCTACGGCAAGGCGGAGTTCATGAACCCTGGCCAGTCGGTCAAGGACCGGGCTGCACTCTTCATCATTCAGGATGCCATTGCCAAAGGTCAGCTCCGCCCGGGCGGCACGATTGTTGAAGGAACAGCTGGCAATACTGGGATTGGGCTCGCACTCGTTGGGGCGTCGATGGGCTTTAAAACCGTGATTGTAATCCCAGAGACGCAAAGCCAGGAAAAAAAGGACATGATCCGGCTGGCGGGCGCGGAACTGGTGGAAGTGCCGGCGGTGCCTTACGCAAATCCAGACAATTACGTGCGCTATTCGGGGCGGCTGGCCGAAGAGATGGCGCGGCACAACAACAATGGGGCCGTTTGGGCCAATCAATTTGACAACGTGGCCAATCGCCAGGCCCATATCGACATGACCGGGCCCGAGATCTGGGAGCAGACAAACGGCAAGGTTGATGGCTTTGTCTGCGCGGTTGGCTCTGGCGGCACTTTGGCCGGGGTCGGTGCTGCGCTTCAGCCCAAGGGCGTCAAAGTCGCGCTGGCGGATCCTATGGGCTCTGGCATGTTCACACTCTTTCGCGATGGCAAGGCCGCGGCCGAAGGATCATCCATCACCGAAGGCATTGGTCAGGGGCGCATCACCGCCAATCTGGAGGGGTTCACGCCCGATATGATGTACCAGATCCCCGATCATGAAGCCTTGCCGATCGTCTTCGATCTTCTGCGCCATGAGGGCCACTGTTTGGGCGGATCATCGGGTATCAATGTCGGCGGTGCCATCCGCATGGCCAAAGAGATGGGCCCAGGGCACACGATCGTCACGATCCTCTGCGATTTCGGCACGCGCTATCAATCCAAATTGTTCAATGCGGCGTTCCTGAAAGAAAAGGGCTTGCCCGTGCCAGATTGGCTGAACGCATCATCCTCCGACATCCCGCAGGTGTTCGCACAATGATGGATCGGGTCATAAAATGCCTTCTTGTGGCTGTCCTAGTGACGGCCTCGGCGTTTGTGACCGTGCTTCCGCAGCCATCTTATGCACAGCAGGCTGAACTGACAGAAGATGAGCTGCAGGAGTGGCAACGCCTGTCCGCGCGTGCCGAAGAGGCCATTTCCAACGCCCGCGCGTCGACACCCGCCTTTGAGGCTTTGCGCGCGGATTTGGTGCTATGGCGCGACATTTTTGTTGACGCTCAAGAGGTCAATTCGCGTGTGATTGAAACTGTTCAACGGCAGATTGAGGCCTTGGGTGCGGTTCCCGAAGACGGCGTAGAAAGCGAAAGTATCACCGAAGAACGGGCCTCTTTGGTTCAGAGACTGGCGGATCTCAGGGCGCCGGTGCGATCTGCTGAGCTGGCCTTCAGCCAGGCGGATGGGCTGATCAAATCGGTCGATACGATCGTTCGGGATCGCCAAGCCGCAGAGCTGCTTGAGCTTGGCCCATCCCCACTCAACCCGGCAAACTGGCTTCCAGCTCTGAACGTCTTGAGGCTGTCAGCAGAGCATATACGCGGTGAATTCGTGGCGGCTTGGGCCAACGAAGTGCAACAAAGGGAAACCAAGCGCGCATTTCCCTTGATTGTATTGCTGGTCGTGGGCGGTCTGGTGCTCATCGTAAGAGGGCGCCGCTGGAGCCGGATCATGACCGATCGTGTTCTGGGCGAGGATCCTGGGGCGGGGCGTTGGATCATCGGCTTTGTCCTGTCCTTGGGGTCTCTGATCCTGCCGATTATGGGCATCCACCTGCTGGTCAGATCGCTGTACGCTACAGGTCTTATCGGGCTGCGTTTGGATCAGATCCTGGAAACCGTTGTTCCGGCTGCATTCATTTTCCTATTTGCCCGCTGGCTCGCCACCCGCATTTTCCCCGCCGTGGAAGCGCGGTCCTTGCCGCTGAACCTCAATGAGCGTCAGCGACGGGCCGGGCGCTGGTTCGGTGCGTCGCTGGGCCTGACTGTTGGGCTCCACTTCCTTTTGCAGAACGTCGGCACCATCGGCGGCTGGCCCGAGGCCGCAATGTACACGATCCTCTTTCCGCTGAACCTGGTGGCATCGCTGATGTTGCTCAGGATCGCCCAGTTGCTTCGGACGCATTGCCAAAACACAGCCGCTGACGACGACGATGTAAACTACCGCACGAGTCTGACGCGGGTGCTTGCCATGGGCATGGTCGTGCTCTCTATCGCATCGCCTGTCTTGGCGGCCATCGGGTATTTTAAGCTCGCGCAGTTTGCCCTCTTTCCGGCGCTGATGTCTTTGCAATTGCTGGCGGCTCTGGTGATTTTGCAGCGTGTCGTTGTCGAGGTGTATGTCCTAATTACCGGCAATCGTGATGGCGCCGAAGACAGCCTGATCCCGATCCTGATCGGTTTCACGATGGTCATTTTCTCGTTGCCCATTCTGGCCCTGATCTGGGGGGCTCGCGTCACCGACCTGACAGAGGTCTGGGCGCAGATCGCCAACGGCTTTGACATCGGCGGGATGCGCCTGTCGCCATCGGTGTTTTTCACGTTGGCGATTGTCTTTGTCATCGGCTACACGGCCACGCGTCTTTTGCAGGGCGTGTTGCGCAATACCGTCCTTCCAAAGACCCGCATCAACCCCGGCGGGCAAGTCGCGATTGTGTCTGGCCTTGGCTACGTTGGTATCTTTCTCGCCGCAATCGTTGCCATCACCAGTGCGGGCATCGATCTCAGCTCCATTGCGATTGTTGCTGGCGCTCTTTCTGTTGGCATCGGGTTTGGTCTGCAAAACATCGTGTCCAACTTTGTCAGCGGCATCATCTTGTTGATCGAGCGCCCGATTGCCATTGGTGACTGGATAGAAGTGGGCGGCATCCACGGCACGGTGCGCAAAATTTCGGTCCGTTCAACGGTGGTTGAGACGTTTGATCGCTCCGACGTCATCGTGCCAAACTCTGATTTTGTCAGCGGTCGCGTGACCAACTACACCCGCGGCAATACGGTGGGTCGTGTGATTGTGCCCGTGGGCGTGGCCTATGGCACGGATCCTCGCAAGGTGGAAAAGATCTTGTCAGAGGTGGCACGTGACCATCCCATGGTGCTCTTATCCTCTCCTCCCGCTGTGATCTTTCAGGGGTTTGGCGCTGACAGCCTGGATTTTGAAATTCGCGCCATCTTGAGGGACGTCAACTACGTGCTGGTCACCCGGTCAGACATGAACCATGAGATCGCACGCCGCTTCGCTGAAGAGGGCATAGAGATCCCGTTTGCGCAGCGTGATATCTGGATCCGCAATCCTGAGGCCATCGTGCCTTCTGACACTGAAAACACTCCGCCCACTGCTCCTGCGGACGTAAAAAGCGACCGCGACCATCTCACCGAAGATGATCTCGATGGGCAACATGGCGATGCGGATGCTGCAGGTGGTGGCGATAGCCGATGACCGAGCTTCTGTTTCAGAAAAAACCCTATGCTCGTGAGGTCGACGCGCACGTAACGGGCCAGACGCCTGAAGGGGCCATCTTGGTGGACGCGTCGGTATTTTATCCCACGGGCGGCGGACAACCCGGCGACAGCGGGCGGGTGAGCTGGGATGGAGGCTCTGTCGGCATTGCCACCGCGGTTAAGGCAGAGGGCGGACAGGTTGCACTCGTGCCCACGGAGCCGGTTGCCTTGCCAAAACCCGGCATGGTGATCCATCAGACGATCGATTGGGAACGGCGACACGCCCATATGCGGATCCACACCGCGCTTCATCTTTTATCCGTTGTGATCCCGCTTGGTGTGACGGGTGGATCCATTTCTGAGGCGCGCGGGCGTCTGGATTTCGACATGCCAGACGCGCCCGAGGACAAGCCCGGGCTTGAGGCCACGCTCAATGAGCTCATTGTACGCGACCTGCCTGTGACCGAGGATTGGATCACAGAGGCAGAGCTGGATGCGAATCCAAGCCTGGTGAAGACGATGTCGGTGCAGCCGCCACGCGGGGCAGGGCGCATCCGTCTCATTCGCATCGGAGAGGGCACCGCGCAGGTTGACCTGCAACCCTGCGGCGGCACGCATGTGGCACGCACGTCCGAAATTGGAACGGTCCGGTTGGGTAAGATAGAGAAAAAAGGCCGGCGCAATCGCAGGGTCTATCTTCACCTGAGCGCCTGATGGGGCAGCACGGGCCAAGCCGCGTATGAACAGCGGTGCATAATTGCGTGATGAGGAAGAGATAAAATGCCTGTGCACAGCATGGCTGCATGGCAGGGTT
>CAKZYL010000081.1 GCA_937884705.1 uncultured Roseovarius sp.
TATCCCTCCTGGGATAGCGCCGTGCAGCGTTTCAACGACAATTACCTACATCTCGAACAGTTTGAACTGATGCAAACCCGACGCGATTTCGAGGATGAGGGCACCGCTGTTCGGAGGTCTGTAAGGGCGCTGTGTGAAGCTGAAGGAAACTGGTGATCTAGGAGGAAAACATGAGCGTCGTTTCATACATCGTGGACGAAGCGCAAGGATTTTTGGATGACGCTGCCGAAACGCAATTCGGTGCAGTAGCCGCAACAGTCGGTACTATTACGACGTTGGGCGCAACCCTCGTTCTTCTCTTTGTCGCAATCAACATGATCTTCCAGTATCGTTCGATGGATGGCCGCACTGCATTTTGGCTTGGTGTCAAATTCATTCTGATAGCGATATTCGCGCAGAACTGGACGCAGTTTAATGCTCTGTCCTCGGCCATTCTCAATGGGATCGACAGCATCGCAGGTTCCTTGATCGCGGCTGTCGGCGGCGGCGCTCCCGGTCCATCTGGCACCTATGCCGAACAGTTTGACGCAATGATCGCTGATTTTGGCAATTACTTGAATGCCGCAGGCGAGGAATTGAACTGGATGGCGGGGGCAATCTTATCGAACCTCGGTGTTTTCTTGCTTTCCTTATTGGGTGCCTTGGCTGCTTTCATCATGGTAGCTTCGCGCCTCATGATCGCATTGCTCTTGGGCCTCGCACCCATCATGATTTTTCTCACACTGTTTGAAGTCACCAAAGACTATTTTACGCGTTGGCTTACGGCGGTGATATCCTTCGCAATGTATCCCATCGTCATTGCGGGCGTATTCTCAACGATCACTGGTGTCTCGGCATCGCTTCTGGGTGAACTTGGCGACCCTGCTGCTGCTCCGAATATAGGAGCGCTCCTGCCATTTATTATGATGGTTTTGATGGCGAAAGGTTTCATTCTAGCGACGCCTTTCATAGTGCGAGCTATTTCCGGCAACATCATGATGCCTGCAATGACCGGCGGACTCGGTGGCAGCTATGAATTTGGTCGCGGCTTTGCCGGTTCGCGCCAGGCACGCAACGCATATCTCATGGGGAACGCTACCGGGGCCGCTGCTGCTGGTCTAAGGGCAAGAGCCATGATGGGGGTTGAACCAATGCCTACCCGTCAGGGCTACGGTCAGCCGATGCAGCCTCAGCCCGCGAACACTCAGCCAGCACCAAGCCCAAACGCCGGGCAAGCGCCAAACTATCAGGCGCAAATGGACCGCAACAAGCGGATCGGCAAATAGCCCAATCGCCACCCATAGACGGCCCGCATTGCGGGCCGTCTTCACTTTACCAAGCGGATACTCATGGAACAGATCGTCGTTGATCAAAACCTAATCATGCTCGATGGAAAGCCACTCGCGCTGGTCACAAAATCTGGGATTGCAGAGTGGGAAACCGAAGGAATTGCCTACACCTGCCGATACGATGAAATCACCGACGATGGGGACAACAAGGGCAAGTACAGATGTCTCTACGAAAAAGAGGGATCACACGAAATCTTCCTACTTGTCGTGCCGCCTTCTGACCCAGATGGATTCAGCGTCGTACTCTTCGATCATCCGCCGCATACACTCCACTAAGACACCATAGGCTACTCTCGCACACCGCCAGTGCCGTCCGTGTCGGTGTCGCGTTCCTCGTTGAATTCACGCAACTCACGAAGATCTTCCTCAGACATGCGCCCTGCGGCAACGGCCACCTCGGCCGACCGCATTTGCGCAGCTTCCCGATCCTCAACAGTCACCGCCTTATCTTCCATCATCCGCGCAGCCTTGGCCGATGCGTCAACCGCCCATTCGGGTGGATCACGGAAACGGAACGCTTCCTTGTCCAGATGACCAACGATTTCCGTCCTGCGGCCAGAATTGTCGTACAGCGTGGTTTTGTCGGCCTTCTCAATGGCTGACGGCAGGTTTTCCAACGAACGCTCATACCGCCTCACAATGTCCTCTTGCGGCACGTCATGACCACCTCGCGCGACGCGCTCTGCAACCCGGTCAATGCTACCCTGTGGCGTACCGAGACGCACATAGTGCAGCTCGACCTCATACCCTCGGGCCTTCGCCTCATCCATGAGCTTCAGAGTACGGTTGCCTGACAGTGTAGTTTCGACAGCAAAGCTCTCGCGGCGGTCCAAGAGTTCCTGCTGCTGACGAATTGTCTCACGTGCGGCCTGTACTGCACCCGCCCGGATGTCGGCAGGGCTCAGTCTGGCGGCAACTGCATCTGGATCAAGAACGGGACGATTTCCGGCGACACCATAGGACGTAAGCGTGCTTTTGCCTGATCCATTTGGTCCCGCCATCACGAAAAGTGATGGGCGATCCTGGGTCATGCTTTGACCGCTCGACCTTCATCACGATAGCCAAGTTTCTCGGTGCCGTCTGACGTGACCCGTTCCCACTCGCCATCCTCGCCCCGTTGAACAAGCGCGTGGCCATCCTTCAAATCTTGCGCAAACTGCTTCTCTTGCTGATCGGCAAAGGGCGGCACAGGATCAAGCTGGTCCTTGCTGTCTGCCACTTCGGGCAGGCTATTCTTCAAATCTTCAAGATCACCCATACGCCTTTCTAGCTCGGAAACGTCAGCTTCGGTAGGCGCTTCTAAGATCAACTCCGTTTGCGTCGCCAAATCCATTTCGATCTGCCTCTGTTGTTCAGCCTCGACGGCGACAACACCCTTCGCCCTCTTACGCTTTGATGTGCGCAGTGTTGCTCTTTGATCCGTAGCAACAGCCATCTTGATGGATTCACGCTTAGGAGCTGGTCGATCTA
>CAKZYL010000082.1 GCA_937884705.1 uncultured Roseovarius sp.
GAATGTCTTCCAGCGTGATCAACCCTTCGAGCGCGCCATATTCATCAACGACCAGGGCGAAATGCGAATGGCGTCGCAGGAACTGACGCATCTGATCATCAAGCGTTGTTGTTTCAGGGACGAAGTACGGCTTCATCGCCACATCGCAGATGTCAAATGTCTTCAACGCGTCCGCCGACAGCCCCGCATTGGTGACCAGTTTGTGCACGGCGCGCAGCAGATCCTTGGCGTGGACAACACCGATGATGTTTTCCTGATCGTCGCGGAACACGGGCAGGCGCGTGTGGGCGCTGCTCAAGCATTGGTTAAGGATCACTTCGGGATCGTCATCGGCATTGATCATCTCAATGTCGGAGCGGTGACGCATGATCTCGTCGACCGTGCGATCGCCCAGATCAAGCGCCCCGAGGATCCTGTCTCTGTCTTCCTTTTCGACCACGCCCTCTGAATGGCCCAGATGCAGCGCGCCTGCGATCTCCTCCCGCACGGCAAGGATGTTGCTGTCAGGGTCAATCTTCACGCCCACCAGGCTGAGCACGCCGCGCACCAGCATTCGCACCGCGCCCACGATAGGGGAAAACACCATGATCACAACGCGGATGATCGGCGCCGTGAGAGAGGCCGCCGTCTCGGAATTGGTGATCGCGTAGGTCTTGGGCAGCACTTCGGCGAAGATCAAAACCAGCAAGGTCATCATCAACGTCGCCAGCGCCACGCCGGATTCGCCAAAAAGCTTGGTGAACATCGCCGTGGCCAGCGAGGCCGCAAGAATATTGACCAGGTTGTTGCCAAGAAGGACGGACCCGATCAGACGCTCATTATCCTCTGTGATATCAAGCGCCTTCTGCGCGCCCTTGTCGCCTTTGTCGGCGCGCGCGCGCAGTTTGCCGCGAGAGGCGGCCGTCAGGGCGGTTTCACTGCCGGAGAAGTAGGCGGACAGTACGAGAAGCAGAAGAATAGAGGCGCACGTGATGTAAAAAGCTGCGTCCAGCATGGGATCAAGTCCCGGTGAAGTGGGTTCCATTCAAAGCATCGTCCTATTACTCACTTGGGTTATGGGGTGCGCGCCCCGTCGGTTCAAGGAATTGGCCTCATGAAACTCAAGGATTTGGGCGAAATTGACACGGAGGTCGTGCTCTTTGGTGGCCCTTACTCCAATCTTCACGCCACGCGCGCGCTGCTGGATGAGGTGGCGCGTCTCGATGCGAAGGCGATTTGCACGGGCGACGTGGTGGCCTATGGCGCCGATCCATCGGCCACTCTGGCCGCCATTCGGGACGCAGAGACCGACGTGATCGCTGGAAACTGCGAGCAGCAGCTGGGCACCAAAGCGCGGCATTGTGGCTGCGGCTTTGACGCCGGTAGCACCTGCGATCGGCTGTCCGCCGCGTGGTACGCCTATGCTGATGAGCGTATCAGCGCAGAGGATCGCGACTGGATGCGCGATTTACCTGACTTCGCCTGTTTTACCCAGGCGGGCCGCCGGTTTGCTGTCCTCCACGGTGGCGCGACCGATGTCAGCCGCTTTTTGTGGTCGACCAGCCCGGAGGCAGATTTCGCCCAAGAGGTGGAGGCGCTGCAACGGCATCTGGGTGACATTGACGGGGTCATCGCCGGGCATAGCGGCATTGGGTTTATCAGAGAGGTTGCGGGCGTCACTTGGATCAATGCTGGCGTCATCGGGATGCCCGGACATGATGGCCGTCGCAGCACGCAATACGCGACGATGCGCGGTGGCGTGCCAGTTTTGCATGACCTGACCTATGATGCAGAGGGCGCGTTTGCCTCCATGCAGACCGCAGGCCTCATTCAGGGCTATCACACGGGGCTTTTGAGCGGCTACTGGCCCTCAGAAGACGTGCTTCCCCCGGAGCTGCGTCGGGTCTCGGTGGCCAACGGGTCATGGGTTTCCACCAGATCGCGCAGGCGATCTTCTAAGACATGGGTATAGATCTCGGTCGTGGACACGTCTGCATGCCCCAAAAGCGTTTGGATCGTGCGCAGATCAGCGCCACCGGCCAATAGATGCGTGGCAAAGGCGTGCCGTAAAGTATGGGGTGTCACCGTGGCCGGATCGACATGAGCAAACGCCGCCAAGCTTTTGATCAATTGATAGAAGTTCACGCGCGTCATATGGCCGGACTTGCTGCGGGAGGGAAAAAGATAGGCCGATCCTGGTTTGCCCTCCTTGCGCGCCAGGTCCTCTTGGCCGTCACGGTGTGCCAACCAGTTCCCTAAGGCGTCTTTTGCGCTCTGCGACAGGGGCACTAAGCGTTCCTTGTCGCCTTTTCCGCGGACAAGCAGCATGTCCGGATTGCCCCGCGCCGCGGACAGTCTGAGCGATACAAGCTCGCTCACGCGCATGCCCGTGGCATAGAGTAGTTCCATAAGGCAGGTGTTGCGCATCCGCACCTCGGGCGTGCGTCCCATGTCACGGGCAGCGCGTATGAGCTTTTCGACGTCTTCCAAAGCCAGTGTCTTGGGCAGCCTGCGTGCCTGTCCTGGTCCTTTGATGGTCAGGGCCGGGTTGTCTTGCCGCAACCCCTCTTCAAAGGCAAAGGCAAAAAGCTGGCGAATGGCCGAAAGACGCCTTGCCCTTGTGGCCGCGGCGAGCCCCTCTGCTGCACAGGCGATCAGATAGTCCTCAATTTGCGCCTGTGCTGCGGTTTGAAAGGTGCCGCCCTTGCGCTGCAGCCATGCTGCAAAATCTTCCAGGTCGCGCGCATAAGCCAAGAGCGTGTTTTGCGCCGCACCGGTTTCGGCGGCGCGGGCGTCCAAGAACGGGCTGATCCAGGGCTCTGTCATCACGACGATGGTGGCAGCAGCAGGATCTGCAAGGCGGCTTGTCGCGCCACATCCTCCAGACCCACGAAGCGCAGGGTGGCAAGCGTGCCCTCAATCTGGGCGCTACGGCCCGACACGGCACGGTCGAGATCGATGATCACGTCCAAAATCACCTCGCCCAGCTTGCCCTGCGACAAAGCGCCCGCGTAACGACGCGCTGGCCGTGTTTGCTCAAAGGCGCGCGCGATTGCCATCTCCGTGGGCGTGACAGCCAGGTTGACGTCAGGACTGCCCAAGGCCACGCCATCAAGAAACTGTGCCGAGCGTGACTGAACCTTTCCGGTATGGCGCGCATAAGACTGCGACAGCAAGCTGATCCCGTGCACGGTTTGATCCAGCCCGGGCAAACTGAGCCGCGCCAGGCGATCGCCGTAGAGCGTTGCAAACACCACGCCCAAGCCCGCATCAAGCATGTCTTCCCACACGATGGGCAGCGATTGGGCAATTCGGGTCTCATCCCCAGCGATCATGGCGCGATCGAAAACCTGCAGGTGCTCAACCCGATCCCAGATCCCGCCGGAGGCTGCGGGGCGCCGAGCCGTATAAAGGCCCAAAAGCCGGTTTGCCGGAAGCGCTCCGGTGCGTGCCAGCCGTTCCGCCGCTTCGATCTCGGAGCGCCATCCGTTGGTGCCTCGCAGATCCGCCGCTGCAAATTCCAGCCGTAACGATCGCGTCGGCAGCGGCGCGCCATTGGCCTCATAGAGCCGGAAAAGAAGTGGGGTTACGCTGCGCGGTGGCGGCAGATCCAACCCGGTGCTGCCAAACTCCGGATCGAGGAAAAGCGCAAGTTGCTCGATGTTTGCGGGGTCAAGTTGATTTAGCGTGCGCCCCGTATCAAAGATCAAAGCCGCGGTCGGCCAATCGCCTGTGCGCACAAGACAAAAGACACGCGCGCCCAGGTCATCGGTCAGGGTCGGGTTTTGCGCCAAAACCTCGCAAACGCTCTGTTCTGTTCCGCGCAAAAGGCTGAGATCGAGCCAATCATCAAAGAGCAGCGGTGTTTGCGGGCCCGCACGCTCAACCAGGGCAAGGGCGGCATCCACAGCGCCATAGGCTTGCAGCGCGTCAACGCGCGCGTGCAGAAAGGCGGCGGTCGCTTCGGTGTCCGAGGGTGGGTCGGCTTCCGCCAGCAAAACCGTGTAGATCAACGCCTGCAATGCCGGCAGCGTCGCGTTTGGCAACCGATCAATGCGCCCGATAACATCTTCGGTCGTGCTTGCCTGCCACAGGCTGAGCGGTAGACCTGTGCTGGTCGACGGCAAAAGACCAACAGCGTCAGGCTGCGCTGCGGCCAGCGGGGTCACGTCTACGCCGGGCACTGATGCGCCATCTTGGTCCGTGGCACCCGCGCCCGGCCTGTAGAGCGGCTCAATCCATGGCTGCGCCACAGTCACCGGCGCCGGCTCTTGCAGCCAATCAATGGCTGTAAGCGGCTCTTCCGCAGAGGTCAGCCCGGGTGCACACGCGATGATGAGGGCGCTGATCTTACTGCGTCTCAAGGATCAAATCCTGACGAATTTCCCGTTCCGGCGGAGAAAAATCTGCGCCAAAAAACGGACCTATATAGGCGTATATGACCAACGCGATAAAACCCAAAATCCCCAGGTAAATGAGCCACTTGATCAGCCTGAACATGTCTCTGTCTGCCCGCATGTTTGTTCTTCTTAGCCCAGTTATAGCTGGCCTTTTGGCCAAGATCACGTCATTCAGTGCAAATCATGATTTTTTTGGCAGGGGAGTGCCGAGGCGTGAGTGAGGCGGCGCAATTCAAGCTGCACAAATCCGTGGTGCTCGTCGGTATGATGGGGGCGGGAAAAACAGCCGTCGGTCGCGTATTGGCCACCAAGCTGGATGTCCCTTTCCTGGATTCGGATGCTGAGATCGTCGAAGCCGCCAAAATGACGATCGCCGAGATTTTTGAGCGCGACGGTGAGGCGTTTTTTCGTGATCGAGAGGCCGAGGTGATCAATCGCTTGCTGGAAAGTCAGCCTGGCGTCCTTTCCACCGGCGGTGGCGCGTTCCTTTCTGAACGCAATCGTTTGAACGTGTCACAAAAGGGGGTTTCGGTGTGGCTGAATGCTGATCTCAATATTCTATGGGGTCGGGTAAAAAATAAGAATACCAGGCCTTTACTGCGGACAGCTAATCCTTATCAAACGCTCAAGGAGATTTATAGAGAACGCGCGCCAATCTACAAAACAGCGGATCTAAACGTGAAGGCACAGTCTCAATATTCGCTAGAAGAGATGGCCAGCGAAGTGATTGCGATGCTGCTGACCAGACCTGACGTGTTGGAGGCATGTTAATGGAAAAAGTACATGTTCCGCTGGGCGAGCGTGCCTATGACGTCCTGATTGGGCAGGGCCTATTATCGCAATCCGGTGCCTTGATCGGGCCACTGCTACAGCGCTCCAGGGTGGCCATTATAACGGATGAGCGCGTCGGGGGCTTGCATCTCGATACGCTGATCTCGGGCCTTGCAACGGCAGGGATCACAGCCAGCCAAATGAGTTAGCCGGCCGGAGAGGCGACGAAATCCTGGCCTTACCTCCAGCAAACCGTGGAGTGGCTGCTCTCTGAGAAGGTTGAGCGCAATGATGTGGTGATTGCGCTTGGCGGAGGTGTGATCGGCGATCTGGTGGGATTTGCCGCGTCCATTTTGCGCCGTGGGGTCCGGTTCGTGCAGGTGCCGACATCTCTGTTGGCGCAGGTTGACAGCTCTGTCGGGGGCAAGACGGGCATCAACGCCCCGCATGGCAAGAACCTGATCGGCGCGTTCCATCAGCCGAGCCTGGTTTTGGCCGATATTGACGTGCTCTCTACTTTGAAAAAACGTGATTTTCTGGCGGGTTACGGCGAAGTCGTGAAGTACGGTCTTCTGGGCGATGCGGCATTCTTTGAGTGGCTCGAAGAGCATGGGTCCAAGCTGGCCGCTGGCGATGAGGCTGCGCGTCTCAAAGCGGTGCGGCGGTCTGTTGAGATGAAAGCCGAGATTGTGGTGCGAGATGAGACTGAGCAAGGCGACCGCGCGCTTCTCAATCTCGGGCACACGTTCTGCCATGCCCTTGAGGCGGCCACGGGGTATTCGGGCCGCCTGTTGCATGGCGAAGGTGTGGCCGTTGGCTGTGCCTTAGCGTTTGAGCTGTCCTCCCGCTTGGGGCTTTGCCCGCAGGAAGATCCCAGCCGCGTCCGTGCGCATCTCAAGGACATGAATATGATGGTGGATCTTGGTGATATCGAAGGGGATTTACCAGACGCGCACGGCCTTTTGTCCCTCATGGGCCAAGACAAAAAGGTGATTGATGGCAAGCTGCGGTTTATCCTCGCGCGCGGCATTGGTGATGCATTCGTGACGGCGGATGTTGAACCCGCTCAGGTGCTTGACGTGCTGGAAAGCGCCTTGTCTGCGAGAGCTTGAGTCTCTTTTGCTCTCGCAACGCGTTCTGAATAGCGTTCGGTGAAGTAGGCCTTTTGGCTGCGCGTCAGCAGTGTGAATTTGACCAACTCGTCCATCACATCCACCATGCGATCATAACGCGCCGATGGCAGCATGCGTCCGGCGTCGTCAAATTCCTTGTACGCCATGGGCACGGAAGATTGATTGGGGATTGTGACAAGGCGCATCCATCGGCCCAGGATGCGCATCTGATTGACGGCATTGAAACTTTGAGACCCGCCAGACACTTGCGCCAGAGCCAGCGTCTTGCCCTGTGTGGGCCGCACGCCACCGAGCGACAGCGGTATCCAGTCGATCATCAGCTTCATAATCCCGGTCATGGATCCGTGCCGTTCCGGACTGATCCAGACCATACCTTCAGACCAGGTTACTTTATCGCGCAACTCTGCCACCTTTGGGTGTTCCGGCGTTGCATCATCGGTGAGGGGAAGCCCGGAGGGATCATAGGTCTGTGTTTCTGCGCCCAGATATTCCAAGATCCGCGCGGCTTCCTCACTCAGAAGCCGCGAGTAGGACCGTTCCCTCAAGCTGCCATAGAGCAAAAGAAACCGCGGGGCGTGTGTTTCGAGTTGGGTGGGCCAGATCCTCTCCATATCGGGCTGGGGCAGGCCGCTTGCGTCAAAGAGCTGATCAGACAACACGGTTTCCTTCCGCATCAATGATGATTTCCCCGTCTTCCTTGGCATAGGGCCCTTCCGGCCATGTCTCGAGGAGATCGAGCACGGCCTCAGACGGCCGGCAGAGCTTTACCCCTTTGGCGGTGCACACAATCGGGCGATTGACCAGCACGGGATGATCGAGCATGGCGTCCAGCAGGGCCTCGTCGCTGACCTGTTCGTCCAGTAAGCCCAATGCCTCGGCAGGCGATTTTGTCGTTCGCAACGCCTGACGGGGTGTCAGATCCGCGGCAGCGAAGAGGGTCTGGAGGTGTGGGCGTGTCCAGCCGACATCCACATAGGGCACCACGATTGGTTCGTAGCCCGCGTCCTTTATGATTTTCAATACGTTGCGGGACGTTCCGCAAGCGGGATTGTGATGGATGACAACGCTCATGGGCTAGGCTTTCTCTGTGTCGAGTTCAGATTGCAGGAGCCAGCCAAAGAGCGCCACAGCGAGGGCCGCGCCGATCAGTTCGGCACCGATGAAGCCGGGTAGGTCAATCGGGCGGATGCCTGAAAACGTATCCGTAAAAGATCGCGCGATCGCGACGGCTGGGTTGGCGAAAGACGTCGATGCGGTGAACCAATAGGCGGCGGTGATGTAAAGCCCTACAAGCCACGGAATAGCCTCTGCCTTGAAGCGCAGCCCGGCGAGAATGGTGCCCACCAGCCCGAAGGTCGCCACGATTTCCGCAAACCACTGTGCTGTGCCTGTGCGAACCGTCGTGGAGCTTTGCACGATGTCGAGGGCGAACATGCCGTGCGCCACAAAGGCGCCAAGGATGCTGCCGATGATCTGTGCGACCATGTATTGGGCTGATTCTGCTATAGATATCTGACCCTTGAGGGCGAAAGCGAATGTGACTGCGGGGTTGAAATGCGCCCCGGAAATGGGCCCGAGCAGCGTGATCAGGACGACAAGGATCGCGCCCGTGGGTATCGTATTGCCCATCAGCGAGACAGCCACGTCATCGCTGAGTTGATCGGCCATTATGCCGGAGCCGACAACCGTACAGACCAGGAGCATGGTGCCAAGAGCTTCGGCAGCAAGGCGGCGGGTAAGATCAAAAGTCAAGCGAGGGTAGCCTTGTGTTTGATTGCATGGTGAAAGCCAAATTCGGTGTGTTTGACAGGTTTAATATAGCTATATAAAATATTGTTATCTTTACGTTATGCATGTCTCACGCATCGCAGGCGATTTCTGAAATGATGGTTTGACACGCCTGAGGATTGCCGCCGCAGCAATCCTGCATGAGAAACCCCAAAAGCCCGCGTGTCCCCCCGAAATCCGCAAAATATCGGATCGCGCGGCCTTCACGTTGATTATGTACAAGACCCGCGCGGTGCAGGACAGAGAGGTTGGCCGACATTGTGTTCTGTTTCACGCCCAAAGCTTCGGCAATCTCACCCGCTTGCATGCCGTCTGATCCAGCCCTGATCAACAGTCGAAAGACCTCAAGCCGCGTGGGTTGAGACAGGGCCGAAAAGGCGAGGCTGGCAATCTTAATATCCATATATCATGAAATATTGATGTTTTTATCAAAGGTCAAACCCAAATTATGCGTCATCACACCCGCGTGTTCCCCGGTTTCGTTCTTGAGACAGGCGGCCTATGGGGTGGCAAA
>CAKZYL010000083.1 GCA_937884705.1 uncultured Roseovarius sp.
CTGCTCCTCGCCCGCCCTGCGAAGCTCAAATTCCTGTCGTCCTTGGGGGCAATCGCGGTTGCGCTGAGATCTACAAACTATCTCACACTGCGTCTCTCGCCTTTCCTTCCCAAATGCGTTATGCTGCAGCGCAGAAAGACTCTGGAGACCCGTGACATGAGCACTCAAATCATCTGTGTCGCGCAGCAAAAGGGCGGGGCGGGGAAAACGACGCTCGTGTGCAACCTCGCGACTGCCTTCCTCGCGGAGGGCAAATCCGTGGCCATCATCGACACCGATCCGCAGGGCAGCCTCAGTAAGTGGTTGGATATACGCGAAGAATCCATCGGCGCTGATGACAACCTCCAGTTCGCAACGGCCACCGCCTACGGCATTTCCCGTGCCATCCGCAGTGTTGGGTCCAACGCCGACATTGTTCTCATCGACACGCCGCCCAAGGCTGACAGCGACATCCGCAATGTCCTGCGCGGGTCAGATCTGATTCTGATCCCGGTCTCGGCCAGTCAGGCCGATGTCTGGGCCACCCATGATGTCATCGACCTTGCCGAGCGCGTCGGCAAACGCTCCCACACCGTTATGAACCGGATGCGCGCGGGCACGCGGGTGGGCCAGGATGTGGCCGCCTCGGTCGCGGAACTGGACGCTCACCATCTCAATAGCGCGCTCAATCACCGGGTGATCTATGCCGAAGCCATGGGCCGCGGCCGCGGCGTGGTGGAGGGCAAACGCACCGGTGCTGCCGCTGATGAAATGAACGCGCTGGCGCATGAGGTGTCTGCGCTTTTGGACGCATAACACCTTGATAACATGATGTATCACGCCGAGTCCCGGCCCGTCGCATAAGGTCTCAGAACACCTCGTCCACCACGACTTCTTTGCCGTGGAACATGAAACTGTCGCCCTTTTCCAGCCCCTTCATGGCCTGATAAATCGGGCTCTGAGGCGAGATGCCCATGTAGCTGATCCCATCATGATCAAACGTCGCCGTCGACACCGAGCTCACCACGACACGCCCGCCACCCCAACCCACTGCACCCGGACCCACCCGATCGGTCATCGAGAAATCTAGGTTCTCCAAGGCATCAATCTTGGAATGGTGATCTTTGACAGGATGGTCAAACGCAGCGGCCAGATCGGCATTCTCGCGTGCCTCGGCGATTTCCGAGTTGTCATAATGCTCACGAATATCAAGCTGCGCGTCTTTCACAAACCGCTCATAATGCTCCAGGGCCGCGGTCAGTTCTTCGGCCTCCAAAGAAAGCATCCGATCCCGCAGCGCAGTCTTCAGGGTTTGCCGGTCTTGGGTCATCGTTCTCCTCCTTTTCTCGTCTGCGGGTGATCGTGGCATCTGCGCACGGCGCCGTGCATGCTACGTCTCCGCACGGCAGAGCATAGCGTAGAGTTCGTCCTTGAGCCGCATGCGCGTCTTGCGCATTTCAAATTCTGCCATGTCTTCGACAGGCTCAACGGATGTCTCGGCGCGGTGAATGGCGCGGTTGATCGTGTGATATTCGTCAAAGAGCCGGGCGAAATGCGGGTCTGACATCTTCAGGTTATGCATGCGTTCGGCATGTTCCGGGAAATCCTCGGCAAGTTCATGTGGGGTGTGTGACATCGAAATCTCCTGTCCGTTCCATGGCACTATCTGCCGTCACGACCGGCCCCGCTTTGACCTAAATCAACCGGCGTCTGTCGAAGGCCCATGAATGGGCGCCCCGGTCGCAAAACCTGTCTACGTCGCGCGGGCGCCCCAGACGGTCAGGGCTGGGTCAGATGCCGGTGCACCATCCAAAGATACGCCAGATGGACGACCAAAAAGAGCATCGCCACGGTGACACAGCGCGCCACTGCCTGAGGGGAGAGAACGGCCACCACCCCCACGACACACAGCGCCAGACAAGGCGTGAAGGTCAGCGCCACCCTGCGCGGTGCAAAGGAGGTGGGCCTGCCATCAAAGCCCCACTGCATCGGCAAATGCGTCGCCTGTGGCAGATGCCGATGCGCGATGGCAGAGGCAAAACCGACCGCCAGGACCAGCGCCGCGCAGACCGCATAGCTCATCAGGTTTCCCTCCTCATCTTCCCAGCCGCTCGGGCAAGATCTGCGCGTGTCGCGTCGAAGCTGGCCCGCATCTAGATTCCATGTCACAGCGCGAAACGCCCGCGCCCCGTTTTGTACAAGTTGGGTTTTAGGCTCTCCTATCTTACCCCAATTTGTACAAAACCCGTGCCGCGCGTGCAAATCCAAGGAGCCACTTGCCCACGGCCAAGACGTCCCCTACGGTCCTTGAGAGCTTTTTCAAACGGCCCGATCCCGATGCATTTCAGATCCCTTTGTTGCGCCTTGATCTTCATGCTGAGCCTGCTGCAACCCGGCACGGCACAGGCCCAATCTGAGGCGCCTGCAGATGACTTAAACGCATTTTATCAATCGGTTATGGCCGCGCTTGCCTCAGAGCCGCGCCCGAGTTTCTCTATTGAGGCAGAAGCCCTTATCGCTTTCACAGTCTCAGATGATGGCAGCATCGAAAGTATCAACGTCGCGCGGTCTTCCGGCTCCAATCCGCTCGACGTGGCGGCGCTCGAACTCGTCCAAAACGCCGCCCCATTCGCCCCGCCGCCCGAGGGCGCGAACCGAAACCTCTCTATCACAATCAAGTCTACGCGGCCCGTTTTGGGCTTTGGGAATCTGGATCGTCTGCGTCAATGAAAATAAGTAAAATCAATGTCTTCCAGGTTGATCTCCCGATGAAGGAGGGGGCCTATTCGTGGTCCAACCAAAGCTTTGCCGCCTTTGACAGCACTGTGGTTCAGATCGAAACCGATGAGGGTGTCAGCGGTGTCGGAGAGGTCTGCCCCCTGGGCCCCTCATACCTGCCCGCCTATGCCGAAGGCGCGCGCACCGGTATCGCCACGATTGGCCCTGATCTCCTTGGTGAGGATCCCACCCATCTCGCGCGGATCAACCACAAAATGGATCGGCTTCTCAAAGGCCATCCTTACGTGAAATCCGCCATCGACATTGCCTGTCATGACATTTTGGGCAAGGTGACGGGGCAGCCAGTGTGCAATATCCTGGGCGGCCGGTTGCAGGAAAAAGTCAAACTTTTCAAAGTTGTATCGCGCGCGGACCCTGATGAGATGGTCGACAAGATCACCGCATATCAAGAGCAGGGCTTCAAACAGTTTCAGATGAAAGTGGGCGCTGATCCGGATGTCGATATCACCCGGATCAACAAGGTCGCGAACGCTCTGTGGGAGGGCAACGTTCTGGGCGCGGATGCCAATTGCGGTTGGCGACAGCACGATGCGGTGCGCGTGGTCAAGGCGACGGCAGATGTGAAGTACTATGTGGAGCAGCCCTGCGAGACCTACGAAGAATGCCGAGTGGTGCGCGATCATTGCCACCATCCAATGATCCTGGACGAATGCATGGACAGCCTGCAGGCCGTCCTGCGCGGCTATCAAGAGCGCGCCATGGATGTGATTAATTTGAAAATTAATCGCTTAGGCGGTTTGACTAAGGCGCGCCTGATCCGCGATATCTGCGTCTCTTTAGGCATTATCATGACGATCGAAGACAGCTGGGGCGGTGAAATTGCCGATGCGGCGATCGCCCATTTGGCCCATTCCACGCCGGAAGATTTTCACTTTCAGTCGTCTGCCTTCCACGAATACGCCACTCACGCCATCGCCACTGGCGCGCCTGTGATCGAAGAGGGCTATATGCGCGCGCCGGAGACACCGGGCTTGGGCGTGGAGCCCAACTGGGATCTATTGGGCAAACCCGTTGCCTCGATCAGCGCTTAATCCGGCCTGTTACGTTCATAGGAAGTGAGCCCCGGGGGCTGTGGCAACCACGCCTCTTTGCGGCAGGCCCATAGCTCATATGAGGGGACAAACTGGTTCGGGGCATCAAAGGCACCAAGGTGAATTTCTATCTCATCGCCGGTGCGCGCAAAGACGGAAGATCCACACTCAGGGCAGAAGTGACGCCCCTGATAGCTGCGCGTCTCACCGGTGATCTCTACCGCATTTTCATCAAAGATTGCAGCGGCATAGAAGAGTGCGCCGTGATGCTTTCGGCAGTCCAGACAGTGGCACATACCGACCCTCTTCGGTGGCGCCAAGACCGAAATCCTCACTTTGCCGCAGAGACAGCCGGCCGATACCGCGTCCATGACTTTGCTCCCTCTTCTGAGATGTCACGGTCATAGACCGGAAAGATCGCGCGTCATAGACTCAGGCCATCACCAGATCAGAGGCTTTTTCACAGTCGACGCATTGAACAGTTTCCACAAGAAAGGATGGCGAATTGCTCCGCCATTCCAAAGATTTGGCCAACTGGACACCGGCCAGCGTCGAGACCTAGACGAAGTCCATGAAATCAGTGTCGAGCACCAACACAGTACCGCCATCACCAAAGGTAATCAGTGTGTCGTCACCTTGTTGCACAGCACTAACAATTCCACCGGCCCCGTCAGCATCAATAGCGTCCATATCCTCATCGAAGTCAGTGATGGTGTCCGCGCCGCTGTTAGCTTTAAAGACGAATGTGTCGCTACCGTTACCACCGGTCAGCACGTCTTTGCCGGTGCCGCCATCCAGGATGTCGTTGTTGTTGCCCCCATTCAAGTTGTCGTTTCCGTTGCCGCCAACCAGGGTATCATTGCCGTTATTGCCGCTCAGATTGTCGTTGTTATTGCCGCCGTTCAACCCGTCATTACCGTTGCCGCCAATGAGAGTGTCGTTGCCATTATTGCCGCTGAGCCGGTCATTGTCGTTACCACCTTCCAACCGATCGCGGCCATTACCGCCAACCAGCTTGTCATTTCCACCGCCACCGCGCAGCACGTCATTGCCGTTCAACCCGCTCAGATGGTCATTTCCGCCTTGGCCGTCCAAAAGGTTGGCAGATTTGTTTCCAGTAAGCTTGTCATTGCCAGTCTCGGATCCGAATATGTTTTCGAAGTTGAACACTTGGTCGAGCACCTGGCCCGTTCCGTTGACCTTGGCAACGCCATCGCCATTGTTGTTGAGGCGCAGGATGATGCCCGGCCCAGCGGAGAACAAAGCCGTGTCGATGCCAGAGCCCCCATCGATTGTGTCGGCCCCCCCGAAAGAGTGAATGCTGTCATTCCCCGCACCGCCTTCAAGCACATTGATCTCGTTATTGCCAAAGATCGTGTCATTGCCAGACGTGCCGATGACGTTTTCGACATCTATCACTTCCTGCCGACCGTTCGGGCCCGTGAGAAATCCATTCTGACTTGGCGAGCCAGCAGGCCCTCGCGAGTTTTCATCGAGATCGATAAAGATGCCTTCGGTGAGTTCCGACAGATCAATCGTGTCGTCTCCGGCGCCGCCATTTACATAATCAAGACCGTCGGAAATAAACAGGTCGGGGCTGTTGTTCCCTGTCAGGCTGTCCGCGCCAGGACCCCCATCCAAAGTATCATCGCCGTTCCCGCCTATAAGCGTGTCATTGTTGTTGCCGCCGTCAATGAAATCAAAGCCGTTTCCACCATCCAAGTAGTCGTTGTTGTTGCCACCTTCTAAAACGTCGCCTTGGTTGCCGCCGAGCAAAGTATCGTTACCGTTCTGGCCGCGGAGGTTGTCGCTTCCGTTCAATCCTCTGATAATGTCGTTTCCGTTGCCGCCTCTGATAAAGTTGTCCAACTCATTACCGGTTATGTCGTCGGCATCAGGTGTTCCGACGAAGTTGGCAACCCCAGGTCCAAGTATAATAGGCATATCGCCCCCCCTTTCACTAGTTACGCTTGATGTCTTTCAAGCATCTTTGAGATAAAATTCGACTCTTTGCAGTGGCGAAAATGTAGGGGTTAATTTTTTTTTAACGCAATCTCACAAAAATTGACGTCCAGCGCGCAAAAAAATGGCGTCCAGTGTCTATCTATTGAAAAGACAGGGTTTTTTGACTGCTAAACGAAATTTAGGCAGGCGAGAAGGGAAGGGACGTGTTTCATGTTTGGAAACAATCCTGCAGTGCGAAGCAGCTTAAGCATCAATTCTAGGACAATCTTTCACGGCTTTTTTGGCGGCGTATCGGCCAAATCGCTAGTCATGATGACGCCCCAAAAGACGCATGCCCGTCCGAGCATTTCGAACTACAGGATCCGTGGTCAACGCATAGTGGCACGTTTACGGCCTTCGACGCTCCAGACCTTGGCGTCAGGAACTTTGGCCCTTCTGCTCGTGCCCAGGGGACTACATTCGGGGACGATTAACGGCCACCTAAATCAAATTCACAGCCCGTTACGAAAGAACGAGATCAGAGGCCTTCTCGCCGATCATGATCGCAGGCGCGTTGGTGTTGCCCGACACGATCTCGGGCATGATCGAGCAATCCGCCACCCTCAGCCCGTCAATCCCGTGCACCTTGAGTCGATGGTCAACCACGGCGTCGTCCCCAGACCCCATCTTGCACGTGCCCGTGGGGTGATAGATCGACACGGAGTTGTTGCGCGCCCAATCCAGCGTGCCGTCGTAGTCATCCATCTCAAGCGAGGCTTGCGGGCGAAACTCTTCCGCAATTTTCGAGGCGAGTGGCGCGTGCTGGGCGATTCTACGGGCGATTTTCACGCCTTCCACCAGGGTTCGGCGATCTGTTTCGGTCGAGAGATAATGCGGGTGGATCTTTGGATAGGCCCGCGGATCTGGGCTTTGCAGGCGGATTTCGCCGCGGCTTTCGGGCCGCAGCTGGCACACTGACATGGTGAAGGCGGAAAATGGATGCACCCCTTCGCCGGGGCTGTCTGCAGACCAGGGCTGCACGTGAAACTGGATGTCGGGTGTCGCGACATCCGGGCTCGTTTTGAAAAAGCCCGTCGCCAGTGACGCGGCCATGGTCATCGGACCGGCGCGGAACATCGCGTATTTCAGCGCGATCTTGGCCTGGTTAAAGAGGCTGCGCACTTCGTCGTTGAGCGTAGGTTCATTGCATTTGTAAACCAGGCGCGCCTGCAGGTGGTCTTGCAGGCCCTTGCCCACGCCGGAGAGCTCATGCACCACGTCAATCCCGGCTTCTTTGAGGTGTTCGGCCTCGCCAATGCCGGACAGCATCAGGATCTGTGGAGAGCCAATCGCGCCCGCCGATACGATCACTTCCTTACGGCATTTGATCAGCTGCTGTTTGCCCGCCCGATCAGTGTAGCGAACACCCACCACGCGCTTTCCATCAAACTCCAACCGATCGACGGCTGCGTTCGTGATGATCTCAAAATTTTCCCGCGATTTTACAGGGTTAAGGTAGGCCACAGCCGCGCTGCAGCGGCGCCCGTTGCGTGTGGTCAGTTGAAAGTAACCCGCGCCCTCTTGCTCTGCGCCGTTGTAGTCGGGGTTGAACGGGTAGCCTGCGGATTGTGCCGCCGCCACCCATGCGTCGCAGATCGGTCGCTGAATGCGCATGTTCGATACCGCGAGCGGGCCCTGGTCTCCGTGGTAATCATCCGCGCCGCGCTCATTGGTTTCGGCGCGTTTGAAAAGCGGCAAGACATCGTCCCATCCCCATCCGACATTGCCCATCTGGCGCCAGCGATCATAGTCTTCCGCCTGTCCCCGGACATACAAAAGCCCATTGAGCGAAGACGAACCGCCAAGAACTTTGCCCCGCGGCCAGTCGATCGAACGACCGTTCAGGCCCGGGTCAGGCTCGGTGCGATAACACCAGTCCACCTTGGGATTGTGCATTGTTTTGAAATAACCGACCGGAATGTGGATCCAGGGGTTTATGTCCTTGCCGCCTGCCTCTAGCAGCGCGACCCGATGACCGGGGTTTGCACTTAATCGGTTGGCCAACACGCAACCTGCTGACCCAGCCCCAATAACGATATAGTCTACTTCCACGGGAGCGTTCCTTATTTGAGTCGAAAAAAAATGTAGCCAAAACGGAAATACTATTCTAGGCTTTTTTGGAACGAAACGTCTCAATAATTGCCAAAAGGGAGGATGCAAATGGGACTTTATGATCGTGTGCGCGGGGTTTCGCGCCGGGATTTCTTCAGGATTGCTGGTACTTACGGAATGAGCTCGACGCTTCTGGCGGCGGGTGCATTTGGCGGTGCAATGACTGCAGCAAACCTCGCTGCGGCAGCGGAATCGACTTACAACAAGCGTTTTTCAAAGGAACCAAAGCATACGCTGAAGTTTGGTGCGGCTGGTTTTAACCCGCAGAACCTCCTGATTGAGCGCGCAGGTTGCCTTGAATTTGCCCGTGACCTTGAAGAGCGCACAGACGGTGAAATTCGCATTGAATTCATCGGTAACAACCAGATCTGCGGACAGCTCTCCTGCGTTGAGAAAGCGCAGCAGGGTATCGTCGATATCTACGCGGCGTCCACGCAGAACTCCGCTGGTGGTGCACCTTATCTGAACGTGCTCGACTACGCCTACATGTTCCGTAGCCGCGCCGACCAGTACTACTTTATGTACCATCCGAAGTCGGTTGAGGTTCTGCGCGATCCCTTCGAGGCGCGTCATGGCCTGAAGTTCCTCTTCACGCATGCTGAACTTCGCGGGATCCAGTTGGGTCTGTCGTGGGAAGGCAAAGACACGGTGACAAGCATCGAACAGCTGTTCGGTACGAAGAACCGTGTGACGGGCACGCAGCTTGGCCGTATCGCCATGAACGCGTTGAACCTGAACCCGGTGCCTGTGGCTTGGGAAGAAACCCTCGACGGTCTGAAGCAGGGCCTGATCGATGGTGCGGAAACATGGGCCTCGGCCGTGGCCTACGCCAACATGTCTCCGGTGGTCAGCCAGTGTGTCGACCTGCGCTTCTTCTGCGGTACAGAACACACCGCGATGAATGCGCAGACATTCGATGGCCTCGGCGGCGAACTGCAGGATGCGGTTATGGAAGCATCCTACCTCACGCAGGTCCACGTGCAGGCAGCCAATGAAGCGGCTCTGGTCAACACCGTCGGCTTCTCGCACCCACATCAGGGTCCGGACACGATCTTTGCTCAGAACAACGTGCGGGTTGCTGCACTCTCTGACGCCGAGATCAAGAAGGCCGAAGAGATGTGCTCGCCCGAGTTCCAACCGCAGCTGTGGGAGCAGTGGCGTGAGCGGATCAACGGCTGGGCCGGTGGCATCGACACTTACCAGGAGATCTACGACACCGTGCGTGAAAACGATCACACCCTGGCGGAGAACGTTGAACCTCGCCGCTGGTGGAAGGGCTGATCACAGCTTGATCTCTGATCGAAACCACAGATTGGTTTCTGTGAAAAATCGACCCGGGCGAAATTCGCCCGGGCCGTGTAAGGTTTACCCTACAAGCAAAGAATCACGCGTCTTCTGATCGTTCGGTATTTATGGCGCGGACCTTGGGACACTGGGAGGTGCGGTCATGGAAATGATCAGCGGCATGGGAGAGGTCATCTCTGCCTTTATGAGTGGTGACTCTTTCAACGTTCAATCAGCGATGCGTGGGAACCCAGGTATTTGGCCTCTCGGGCTAATCGCCACCTTGGTCGGCGGGGCCTTGATGGCCTTTATCTATCGCGCGGTGCCACTCATCGAAAGACATCTGGAACCGACCGTCATGGTCGTGGCGTATCTGGCCATCGGTTACATCATTTTTTCGGGCGTTGTGCAGCGGTTCTTCCTGTCCGGACAGCCGCCCTGGTCGACCACGATCCCGCCTTTCCTGTTCCTCATCATGGCCTGGGTCGGCTGTAGCTATAACGTGAAGCTGCGGACCCATTTGGCCTTTGCCGAATTCCGAAAATCGGCGCCGCGAACGGTGCAGCTTATCCTGCTTTTGTTTGATGCCCTTCTATGGCTCGGTTTTGCCTGGATCGTTGTTGTGACGACCACGCAGGAAACCGTACGCGCCGCGGCCAACTTTTCGATCATGCTCGGAACAGACAATGTGATGCAGTGGTGGTTTCTTGGAACAGTGCCCGTCGCCTTCATCCTGCTGACCGCGCGGGTCATGGAAAACGCCGTCAAAGATCTAAAGAAATTCCGCAATGGTGACGAGATGATCGAAGCCGCTGTGATCGGGGGTGACACATGAGTGATCCAACCATCATCACGCTCATCTCTATTTTGGTGACAATCTTCTTCATGGCGGGCGTGCCCGTGTTCCTTGTCATCGCGTACTGGGTGATCGGCATGTCCTACGTGCTCGATCTGCAGCTGCTCAACATGGGCGCCGCTCTTCAGGACGTGTTCACCGACGGTTTTGCGCTTCTTGCGATGCCGCTCTTCATCCTCACCGGTGACTTGATCAACCGCTCGGGCATCGCCCGGCGCCTGAGTGACTTTGCCTATGCCTGCCTCGGTTGGATTCGGGGCGGTCTGGCGATGGCAAGCCTCGGCGCTTGCGGCCTCTTTGCTGCGATCTCGGGGTCGAACTCTGCGACAACGGCCACCATCGGTTCCATGCTTCACCCCGAAATGGTGAAGGGCGGATACGATGAGCGCTTTTCCGCGGCGACCGCCGCGGCCGGTGGTACAGTGGGTATCATCATCCCGCCGTCGATCATCTTCATCGTCTACGGCTTTTTGATGAACCTGCCGATCTCTGACCTCTTCGTTGCGGGCATCATTCCCGGCGCGATGATGGTTCTCGGCATGATGCTGGCCTGTTTCTTCGTCTGCTGGAAAAACGGCTGGGGCTACATCATCGCCCTGAACCCGATGCGCGTGATCAAAACAGCGGTCGGTGGCTGGCTGGGCTTCTTCGCCATCGGGTTGGTGCTCTGGGGCATCTACACCGGTAAGTTCTCTCCAACAGAGGCCGCCGGTGTGACCGTAGGCTTTGGCATCATCGCGGGCCTTGCCAGTTTCGTGGTGACGTATTTCTTAAAGATGGACCAGACCAAAGACTGGTCGGAGAAATCAGTTGCGTCCATGCTGGTGGTCGAAGGCTTCACCATCCCGCAGGTCCCCGGCATCGTGATGCGTTCGGCGCAGATCACGGGCATTCTGGCGCCACTCATCGCCGTCTCTGTGGTGATGCAGCAGATCCTGTCGCTCTTGGGCGCCCAGCAGGTGATCGGCGACTTCGTGACCTCGATGGGCGGCTATCACGCGGTTCTGTTCACGGCGATGGCCATCGTGTTCGTCTCTGGCATGATCCTGGAAAGCTTGCCGGTCACGATCATCCTTGCGCCCATTCTCGCGCCAATTGCAGCGAGCGTCGGCGTAGATCCTGTGCACTTCTCGGTGATCTTCCTCGTGGGTGCGTCCATCGGCTTCATCACGCCGCCATATGGTCTTAACCTCTATGTGGCATCAGGTGTGACGGGCGTTCCGTACTTCCGCTTGCTGCGCTATACGACGATGTATCTGTTTGCCTTGATCAGCGTCTGGATCATCGTTGCGCTCACGCCTGACCTGGCTCTGATGCTGTTGCCAGAGAGATAAACGGAGAGATGACACCAGGGTTATGCCGGACGACCAGGATACCGATGTAGAGAAAGGTCAAATCCCGACCAATCTTCGCCTTTTGTATCTCATGGAGGAGGTGGCTCGTATGGGCACGCCTGTGTCCGCCTCGCATCTTGGGTCAGCCCTCGGGCTGCCCAAGCCCACGGTGCACCGTTTGCTACAAACCGCAGAGACGGAAGGGTTCTTGCAGCGCGACGTGGACGGGAAATCCTACGGGCCGGGACATCGCATGCGGAAGTTATCGACAAACACATTGTCGTCGCAACGTATCCGTACAGAACGGCTCCGGATCCTGCGCCAACTGGCCGAGGATGTGGGTGAAACCTGCAACCTTGCCGCGCCGGGGCGTGATGGGATGGTCTACCTGGATCGGGTCGAAACGCACTGGCCGCTGAGGATCCAGCTGCCCATCGGGACGCAGGTTCCGTTCTACTGCACCGCCAGTGGCAAGATGTATCTGAGCTCATTGCGGCAGGATAAATTGGATCGTCTTTTGCAGACCCTGAGTCTGGACAAGCGCACAAATAGAACGTTTTCAGAGTCCGTTGAGCTGAGACAGGAACTGGCGCTCACCCGCGCGCGTGGATATGCAACGGACAATCAGGAATTCATGGACGGCATGTTGGCCTTGGCGGTGCCAATTTGCGATGACCAGCGGCGGCTGTTGTCGACGCTTTCGATCCATGTGCCCAATCAACGCCTTGATCTGGATCGCTTGCTTGCCCACCTCCCCCGCCTGCGCGAGGCCAGGACGCAGCTTGAAGAACTGGTAAAAGCATAGCGTCTGGTCGCCGAATTCTTTGAAAGAATTCGGACCGAAATTTTTCTAAAATTTCGTTTGCTCTGCAAATGCGATCAGGCGCGTCCGGCATCTGCGGAGAGCGTCAGCGCAGTCACACCAAGTTTCTTCAGCGCGGCATCCCATTTGTCGTCGTCACCGGTGTCAAAGACCAGATCCGTATCGGCATCGCAAATCAGCCACGCGTTTTGCGCAATCTCACTTTCCAGCTGCCCAGGTCCCCAGCCGGCATAGCCAAGTGTGATGATCGCATGTTCCGGGCCACGCCCATTGGCCAGGTCCTCGAGAATATCCAATGTCGCCGTCATCGCGAAATCATCATTCACGTCCAGCGTTGAGAGCGAAGAATGATAGCCGTAGCTGTGCAGAACAAAGCCGCGCCCATGTTCCACAGGGCCGCCGAAATGGACGGGCAGGTCGCGGGCCTCTTTGGTGGTGGTGATCTCCAACTGCTCCAAGAGATTGTTCAGCCTGAGTTCATCCGTGGGTTTGTTGATGATCAAACCCATCGCCCCTTCCGGCGAATAGGCGCACATGAAAATCACGCTATTGGAGAAGCGCGGATCCCCCATTTCGGGCATGGCAATCAAAACCTTGCCGTTGAGATCCATTTCCTGCACTGCGGGCCCTTTCCCTGCGTCACATGAATGATGGGGCCACTTCCCCATGAGTGCAAGCCGGTGCTGCAGAAGAGGTAAGGTTTCTCGCGAAAAAGTCGCCGGAATGTGAGTTGGATTTGCCCGGTGAATCGCGCACATAAGACGGATGATACGCAAAACTCTTTTTTCAGCTCTCGGCGTGCTCTGTCTGGTGTCGTCCGCCATGGCGCAATCGCTCGATGATATCGTCAAGGCTCAGGTCCTGCCGGGATGGAGGGCTGCCGATGGCACGCACATGGCGGCCCTGCATCTAGAGTTGGCAGACGGGTGGAAAACCTATTGGCGCTCGCCCGGTGACGTGGGCATCCCACCGCGGTTTGACTGGCGCGGATCGCGCAATGTCGCGGGGGTTGAGATCATGTGGCCCACGCCGCGCATCACCGTCGATCACGGGATGTACACGGTGGGCTATTCCAATCAGCTTGTTTTGCCCATGCAATTGACGCCCACGCGCTCTGGCCGGGACCTGACATTGCAGGGCACGATTGAAATTGGCGTTTGCCGAGAAGTGTGTATCCCGGCCACATTGCGCGTCGCGGCGGAGCTGCCTCGGGATGCCGGGGATCGTGATCCACGCATTGCCGCATCGCTGGCCAATCAGCCCTACTCTGCGTCCGAGGCGGGCGTCGCCCGTGTTGCGTGCCGCGTCACGCCGGCGCAGGACGGCCTGGGGCTGCGCGCGGAAATCGATATGCCGCGTATGGGCAGCAATGAAACCGCGATCATCGAAGTAAGCGATCCGAAGGTTTGGGTCGCACAGCCAAAGACCAGCCGCAGCGGCGGTCAGCTAGTGGCGCAAACCACGCTGCACCATGTGGAGGGTCGCTCGTTCCTATTGGATCGCTCGGGCATCCGCGTCACCATCCTCGCGGGCAACGAGGCGGTCGATATTCAGGGCTGCTCCGCTGGCTGAGCACGGTTATGCACGACGAGAACCGCAAGGGTGCAGACCATCATAATCGCAACCACGCCTATCAGGTAGAGCACAAACGCAGAGGCCATGGGCGACCAATCTGCCATGGGGCCCGCCGCTTTATAGAGCCATGCGGGCAAGGCCCCCGTGACCGCTGTCGCCCCCAAGGTGGCCCCTAACCAACCAAGCACCGTGCCGAGCGACACAGTGATCGGCCAACGCACGGCCGCCGTCCGCGCCCCAAGCGCACGCCCAAGCGCCTGGCGGCGGCGGCTCAGGTCGTGTTGGATCGCCACCAAAGCGGGCACTAGGATCAGCACCAAGACCATGCCAAAGCCCAAGCCGTAGACAAGAGTGATCACAGAAGGTTTGAGGAATTCAGCCGCTTGCGAGCCTTCAAACAGCAAGGGGGTGAGGCCGAAAACCGTGGTGAGCGTGGTGAGCAGCACCGGCCTCAAACGATCAGAGGCGCCGTCGATGATGGCTTGATAAATGCCCTTTTTCTTGGCGTGTTCATCGATCGTGGAGACCAGAACGATGGAATCGTTGATGATGATGCCGGTGACACCCAAAAGCCCGATGATCGTGAACATCGACATCGGCACATCCCAAACGTAGTGCCCGAAGATGGCCCCCGTCAGGCCAAACGGGATCACCGCCATCACCACCGCCGGACGCGTCCAGCTGGCAAACACCCAGGCCAGAACCGAGTAGATCCCGATAATGGTCAGGATCCAGCTGAACTGGGCGTCGCTCAAAAACTCGCGTTCCTGCAGCACAAGCCCCGTCACACGGCTCTCAACCTGATAGGTCGCGTCAATCTGGGGCAGGATCGTCTCTTCGATCGTCTCGATCACCTCAAGGGCGCGATCGGAATCCTCGGCATCAAGTTCCCCGGTGATATCGACGATACGCGCGCCGTTTTCGCGGCGCACCGTGGCAAAGCCTGTGCGTCGCTCCACATCGACAAGATCGGCAAGCGGCACATAGGCCCCCGTGGGAGATCGCAATTGCGTGCGTTCGACAAAGTCAGCGGAGGCCTCTCCCTTGGGCAGCTCCACACGAATGGCCGCGCTGCGCCGCCCGTCGGGATAGGTGGCTGCTTCTAGTCCAGTCAGCCTGTGCCGTACGACCCGTCCCAATTCATCAATGCTAAAGCCGAGCGCCTGACCTTGGGGTGTCAGGGTCAGGACAAGCTCTTCTTTGTCATAGGTAAGATTGTCTTCGACACCGGAGATTTCAGCGAAGCGGGTCAACTCAGCCTGGACCGCTTCGGAGGCGGTTTTGAGCACCTCGGAGGACGCGCCATAAATCTCAATCTCTAGGCTGTTCGCGCCGGGTCCGCTGAAGGCGCTGCGGAAACTGAGCGTTTCAACTTTGGCATGGCGCTTTACCTCATTCTGCAGATCGCGGGCAAAGGCCGTGCTGCTATAGGGCCGGGCATCTGCGTCGATCAGTTCAATGGATATGCCGCCAAGCTCGTCGGGTGCTTTCACGCTTGATCCGCCGCCGGACAAGCTCGAAGCGCCCGATTCTGTAATGGACAGGAGGATCGGGTTGCGCCCGTATTTTTCCTCGTACTGAGCGCCCACGACCTCCGTCGCGCGCTGCAACTCGAGCATCATTGCGTTGGTCTCGGCGCGGCTCGAGCCCGAGACCATCGCGAAACCACCGTTCACAAAGTTGATCTCAGGCGCACTGAAAAACCGCCACGACACATCGCGTGACACCAGCATGGTCACCTGCCCTATGAGCAGAGCAATGACCGCTGCCAAAACCGGATAACGAAAGGTGATAACCCATGACATGGTAGGGCGGAACAGGGTGTCTCTGGCCCAGATGAAGCCGCGATTGACGTATTTGCTGGGCAGGTCGTACCACCGTTCCTTGGCCGATTTCGCAATCGCGCTGGCCATGTGATGCGGCAGAATGAAAAAGCACTCGATGAGAGATGCGATCAGGACGGCAACCACCGTCCACGGAATATCCGAGATAAAATCGCCGAATTCGCCGCCGATGAAAACAAGGCCAAAAAACGCGATCATCGTGGTCAGTGCGGCGCAGAATACGGGCAGGGCCATGCGATGGGCTGCGCGTTCGGCGGCCTCTTCGGGGAACTCGCGCAGTTTGCGCGCGCGGGCATCTGCATGTTCGCCCACCACAATGGCGTCATCCACGATAATGCCCAAGGTTATGATCAATGCGAAAAGCGAGATCATATTGATGGTCAGCCCCAGCACGTACATCGCGGCAATGGCCCCCATCAGCGCCACCGGGATCCCCGCCGCCACCCAGAACGCCGTGCGCGCATTGAGGAACAGAAACAGCAGCAAAAGCACAAGGCCCAGACCCACAAGCCCGTTATCGACCAGAAGGCTCAATCTGTCTGAGATCACGGCAGAGCGCGTGCGCGCGAGCTCAATATTGATGCCTTCGGGCGCGGTGGACAGCATCTCGGAGATCGTCTCTTCCACAATTGCCTGCACTTCGAGCGCGTCACCGGCATCCGAGCGATCTACCTGCACCAAGATGGTGGGCGCATTGTCGATAAAATATTGCTGTTCGCGGGCGACGCTTTCGACATTTACGAAACCGACATCGCCGATCTTCAGGTTGGTGCCATCCTGGTTTGAGCGCAGAACAATCTCTTCAATAGAGGCCGCATCGCGATCGCGCGTGCCGGTGCGAATGCGCAGGTTTGAACCTTCAAGATCACCTGCTGGGCTGGCCTCCACTTGTGCATTCACCGAACGGGCGATGTCTGCCATCGTAATGTCATGGGCCAACAGGTTGACCGATGGCACTTCGACAATAGTCAGTGGAGAGGCCACGCCGCGAATAGTTGTCCGCGTCACGCCCACATCGAAAAGCCGCAACACCAGTTCGTCGGCCAGATTGGCAAGCTGTTCTGCGCTGACCGGGCCGGAGATCACCACATCTGTGACCTTGTCGCGCCACGCATCGCGCGTGACGACAGGCTCATCGGCGTCCTCTGGCAAGGTGTCGATCGCATTGACTGTGGCCAGCACATCCTCGGCGGCCCGGCTCATGTCCCAGCCGGGTTCAAACTCCATTGTGATGTAGGATCGCCCTTCGAAACTCCTTGAGAACGACTTTTCAACACCGTTGACCGTGAGAAGGGCCGGATTGATGACCTGCGCAATGGCTTCATCAATATCTTCGGCGCTGGCCCCCTCCCACGTGGTGCCAACGGTGATGGAGTTGACAACGACCTGCGGTAAGAACTGCGCGCGCAGGTTTGGTATGGCCAGAGCTCCCATGACGACGATCACCAAGAGCAGCAGATTGGCCGCGGTCCGGTGGCGGGTGAAATATGAAATGACCCGCGAGGCAGCTATGGGAGTTGCACGTGCCATAGCTTACCCGTCGATCCGTCGTTCCAGGCGCTCGACAAGCTCTGCGGGCACCTGCGCTTCTTGCAATTGACCCAGCAGGCGCGCCTTGATCTCTTCGCTTACATCGAGACCAGAGCGGACAAAGGCCATCAAGCGTTCGCGTTGGTCTTCGGTGATTTCCAGGAGGTCCGTTTCCGGGGCATCGTCAAAGTCGGGTGTGTCCTCAAAGGGCACCACCTTGACACCTGCGCCCAAGAGCGGCGTGCGATCTGTGAGCACCTGAACATTGTCTAGCGCCGCAGCGCGGACCAGAACATCATTCCCCTGGCGCCGCATGAGGGTGACCGGAACGGGCTGCAAGCGGTTGTCCTCGCCTAGGATCAGCACATCGCCTGCGCTGCCAAGAGCAGAGGCTGGCAGGCGCACCACCTGGGTCAGGGGCGGCTCTTCGATCTCTACGGTGACGAAATCGCCAGGTTTGAGCGCCGGGGCCGCATCGAGCTTGGCAAAGACCAAACGCCCAATCTGATTTTCACCCACGGAAGCGCTGGCACGGCTGACATGCCCTGTGTACTCAAAATCCTCGCCAAAACTTGACAAAGTCACGGTCACCGGCGCGTTCATCAGCCGACCGTCTTCATCGGTCATGCGGCTATACTGCGCGGTTGAGACGCGAAATGACACCTCAAGGGCGCTGCCATCCACGATCATGCCCAGCTGTTCATTGACCGCCACAAGCCGGCCCTCGACAACCGACACATCGCTCAGCGTGCCCGGAAACTTCGCATAGATCCTGGTGTCATCGAGATCGCGTGTGGCCTCATCAAAGGCGATCTCTGCGCGGGTGATCCGCGTATTTGCCTGATCGAGACGCGCCTCTGCACTCGCCTCTGCCTTGCGCGCGATGATCACCGACTGACGCGCCTGGCTGGCGGCCAGTTCGGCCGTCTCCACCGTGGCCGCTGTGCCGACGCCGCGACCTTCAAGATCCACTTGGCGTTGAAAGGCTTTCTCTCTGAGGTCCGCCTGAACCACGGAAGCCGCGCGTTCATCCCGCGCCAATGCCAGGGCTCTCTGCGCCTCGCGCTTTTCGGCCTGTGCGTCGATGAGCTCGCTTTCGGCGCGGCTCAGTGCAAACTCCGCGTCACTGGGGTCAACTACGGCCAGCAGATCCCCGGTTGCAACACTGCCGCCGTTCTCGAAATTCTCAGAAAGCTCCATCAAGGTGCCAGAGGATTTCGCCCGGATCTCAAGCATCCGCCGGCTTTGCACTTCGCCATAGGCCGTCAGGATCGGCGCAATGGTCCCGGGCTCGGCCAAGGTCATAGACGCCACAAATTCCCTCTCCCGGCGATCGGGTGCCTTTTGGTCTTCGGCGATGCGCTCTTGAATGGCGATGCGCATGCCGTTGCCCGCATAGGCAATAAGGCCCAATGACAGGGCAAGCATGAATAAACCGCTTAGGCTTTGCCTCAAAAAGCGCATGTGGGTTCAACCCCTTTTGTGCGTCACGTCATAGCGTTGAGATGGACGCAGACGCCCCATAAATCAACTTGTTGCCACCTTATACGCGGCGCGCGCCTACTTCCGTCGCAGATGTTCATCCAGACGCGGCAGGATCTCTACAAAGTTGCAAGGCCTGTGCCGAAAGTCGAGCTGACGGGCCAAAATCTCGTCCCACGCGTCCTTGCACGCGCCCGGGCTGCCGGGCAGAGCGAAGAGATATGTGCCGCCTGCGACCCCCGCCGTGGCGCGCGATTGCACAGCGCTCGTGCCGATCTTTTGCATGGACACCATGGTGAAGACGGTGCCAAACGCATCGATTTCCTTCTCATAGACATCGCGATGCGCCTCAACCGTCACGTCACGGCCCGTGAGACCGGTTCCGCCTGTCGAGATCACCACGTCAATGCAGTCATCGGCGATCCAGTCCCGCAGTTGATCGGCAATCTGCGTGCGTTCATCCGGCAGAATTGTGCGCGCCGCTAGGCTGTGCCCTGCTGTTTCCAGCCGATCCACGAGGACATTGCCAGACCGGTCTTCATCCAAACCCCGCGTGTCGCTGACTGTCAAAACCGCGATGCGTACGGGGATGAACGCGATGCTTTCGTCAATTCTCGACATGCAAACTTGCTCTTCTCTCTAACTCGGGGTGACGTCGAACCAATTGACCGTCGGGCCAAGGTTCACGACCACTGTTTGACCGATCTGGCCGCGTACTCCCCAACAATCATGGATATGCCCGCAAAGTGCCAATTTCGGCTGGATCCGGATGATCGCGTCGTGGATCGCCGTCGACCCGACGGAGTGCCCCGTTGACGTCACATCGGCCAGGCCTTTGGGCGGAGAATGGAGGATCAGGATGTCTGCCACGTCGCATTGCGCCAACATCTCTGCGGCCGTGTCCTCGGTGAGATCACAGCTCCATGCCCCGAACGGGGTCACGGGCACGCCGTAGCCCAGCCCGAAGAGCGTCAGCCCCGCCACCTCTGTCGCCTCACCGTGCAAAACAGTCATCCCCGGCAGAGCGGCGGTGCGCAGTTCATCGTCGCTTTCGCAGTTGCCCGGCACCGCGACGCACGGTGCTTGCAGCCCGTCCAACAAGTGCATTGCGTCGTCCAGACCCTCGCGCATGTTGCAAAAGTCGCCCGCGCCGATCACCAGATCCGCCTCCTGGCTCGCCTCGACAATCGCGGCGGCGTGGCGTCGGGAAAGATGCATGTCAGAAAACGCCAGGATCCTCATGGTCCCTCCAGCCTTGCCTGCAAACTCAGCAAATCCGCCCAGGCCTCGCGTTTGGCCTGTGGATTGCGCAACAGATAGGCGGGATGAAACATCGGCAAGGCAGGTTTGCCATAGGCCTCTGCCCAGGTGCCGCGCAGCCGTGTGATGCCGCGTTTGCCCAGACCCGCCTGACAGCTGATATTGCCCATAAGCACCACCACATCGGGGTTCGCCAAATCCACATGGCGCTGCACGAAGGGCAGCATCATGGCAATCTCATCAGGCTTTGGGTCGCGGTTCTGCGGTGGCCGCCACGGCAGGACATTGGTGATATAGAATGCTGCCTCAGCAGTTTCGCTGTCACGCCGCAGCCCAATGGCATCAAACATCAGATTGAGAAGCTGGCCCGCGCGCCCGACAAAGGGTTTGCCGACCCGATCTTCATCACGGCCAGGTGCTTCGCCGATGATCATGACCCTCGCTTCGGGCTGGCCGTCCGCAAAGACCAGATTGCGCGCGCCTCTGCGCAGTTCGCAATGCTCATACATGCCGAGTGCTGCCTTCAAGGAGCCAAGATCTGCGGCACCCTCCGCCATCGCTTTGGCCTCTGCCACTGGATCCGCAGACACGCTGGGCGGCGCCACAGTCGGAGCCACTTTCTCAGGCGCAGGTTTTGCCGCCAACGCGTATCGATCAACCGGCGCGTCGCCGATCGCCTCATCCGCGCCCAGCTCGATTTGCCATTCGAGCAATGCCAGCGCTGTTGCATGATCCAAATCTGTCTCCATGCAGATAAACTTAGTCTGCTAAGCGCACAGGTGAAACACCGCTTTTCAAAACGCAACAGAGCGCGGTTGCTTCTTTCTTTTTCCAAATACCTCGGCGGAGGCGACGAGGCGTAAAGCTTCGACATTGGGGGCAGCGCCCCCATCATGGCTTGCCCCCGCGCGCGCTGCTTTCTATAAGCGCAAAAACCTCAGATCGGAGCGGCGGATGAGCTTTTCAAAATCCCATCTTCTGGGAATCGAGCCCCTCTCACCCACCGATATCGTCACTATCCTGGATCTGGCCGACAGCTATGTCGATCTCAACCGCTCGGCGGTGAAACACAGCGAGGCGCTCTCGGGCCTCACTCAGATCAACATGTTCTTTGAAAACTCCACGCGCACGCAGGCCAGCTTTGAATTGGCGGGCAAGCGTTTGGGCGCGGATGTCATGAACATGGCGATGCAAGCCAGTTCGATCCGCAAAGGCGAAACCCTGATCGACACCGCGTTGACGCTCAACGCCATGCAACCGGACATTCTAGTCGTGCGCCATCCTCATAGCGGCGCGGTGGATCTTTTGGCGCAAAAGGTCAACTGCGCCGTGTTGAACGCGGGCGATGGGCGCCATGAGCACCCCACCCAAGCGCTTCTCGATGCGCTCACAATTCGCCGGGTCAAGGGAACCGTCACCGGCCTGAAGGTGGCGATTTGCGGTGATATCGCGCATTCCCGCGTGGCGCGCTCCAACGTGCAGCTTCTCTCAAAAATGAAAAACCAGGTCCGTCTGATCGGGCCCTCCACATTGATGCCGTCGGGGTTTGAAAGCCTAGGCGCGCAGGTCTTCGAGGATATGAAAGACGGGTTGCGAGACGTCGACGTTGTGATGATGTTGCGGCTGCAAAAAGAACGCATGGATGGGGGCTTTATTCCGTCTGAGCGCGAGTACTATCATCGGTTCGGCCTGGACGCCGAAAAGCTCTCCTTTGCAAAGCACGACGCCATCGTGATGCATCCCGGCCCGATGAACCGGGGCGTTGAGATTGATGGGGAATTGGCCGACGACATCAATCGCTCTGTTATTCAGGACCAGGTGGAAATGGGCGTGGCTGTGCGCATGGCCGCGATGGATTTGCTGGTGCAGGCGCGCCGCGTTCGCGATGCGCGCGGGCCGGAAGAGGTCATGGTATGAGCCTCGAGGTCACATCCGGCGAACACGGCGTCGTGCGCGTGTTTTCCTTGGGCTACCGCGTGTCGATGGAACTGCAACATTTTGAAGCCGTGGATAAACTGGCCCAGGCGCTGCAGGTAGACCGCCTGAACCCGGAAGACGTGCAGATTGTTGATCTCAACGCTGTCCGCGACATGGGGCTGTCCAGTTTCCTGATCGAAGCCTACGGCGTCACAGAAGAGGAAATGGCCCCGTTGGCCGAGAGCTTGAATGCCCTGCAGGGCCATGTCGCGGTTTTGCGCTCCGGCGCGTTTCAAGGGGCCGCCCTGACGCTGGCTGCCTCCGATGACGTTCGCCTTGTTGCCACATTGCACGAACCCCGCATGAGCGCGCCTGCGCCCATGCCAGATTTCGAAAGCGCGCGTGGCACCTCAAAAGGCCCCAAAGAACGCAAACCAGTGTCAGACAAGGCAATGTCCGGTCGGATTGCCATGTATGCGCTGCTGGCGGTATTCGCTTTTACCATCATGTTCGTTTGGATCGCATCGTGATGGCGCCGAGATCACCGGGCTGATGCGCGGCATTCAGGAGAAACGTGCCTCATGAGAACCTTGCTGAAAAACGCCCGATTGGTGGACCCTGAGGCCGAAACCGAGGCGACAGGTTGGCTTCTGATCGAAGACGACATGATCGCCGATCTCGGCACGGGTGCAGCACCGGCTGGCGCCGAGGTGGAACGCGACTGCAAAGGGCTCGCCTTGGCGCCAGGGATCGTTGATATCGGCGTCAAGGTCTGTGAGCCGGGCGAACGCCACAAGGAAAGCTATCGGTCTGCCGGGCTTGCGGCGGCGGCCGGTGGTGTGACCACCATGGTCACCCGCCCTGACACGATGCCGTCGATTGATACGCCTGAGGTGCTCGAATTCGTGGCCCGCCGCGCCAATGAAGCCGCGCCCGTCCGGGTCCTGCCCATGGCCGCACTCACTAAAGGGCGCGAGGGCCGGGAAATGACCGAACTGGGCTTTCTTCTTGATGCAGGCGCTGTGGCCTTCACCGATTGCGATCACGTCGTGGCCAATACCAAAGTCTTCGCCCGCGCCCTGACCTATGCGCGCTCTCTGGGCGCGCTTGTCATCTCGCATCCGCAAGAGCCGATCCTGTCCGCCGGTGCCGCCGCCACCAGCGGGGCCTTGGCCGCTCTGAAAGGCTTGCCTGCTGTCTCTCCGATGGCCGAACGCATGGGGCTTGATCGCGATATCGCCTTGGTTGAGATGACCGGCGCGCGCTACCATGCCGATCAGATATCCACCGCCCGTGCGCTGCCGTCCCTGCGGCGGGCGCGCGATCATGGCTTTGACATCACGGCCGGTACCTCCATTCACCACCTTACGCTCACCGACAAAGACGCCGATGAGTACCGTACCTTTTTCAAGGTGAAACCGCCGCTGCGCGCAGAAGAAGACCGTCAGGCCGTGCTGGCTGCGCTGCGCGAGGGCACAATCGATCTCATCAGTTCGATGCACACGCCGCAAGACGAAGAAAGCAAGCGCCTGCCGTTTGAGGAAGCCGCCAGCGGCGCCGTGGCGCTTGAAACCTTGCTTCCCGCCGCGTTGGGCCTCTATCACGCAGGCGATCTGACGCTCAGTCAGCTCTTTCGCGCCATGTCGCTCAACCCTGCAAAACGGCTGGGCCTTCCCTGCGGGCGCCTGAGCAAGGGCGCACCTGCCGATCTTGTCCTTTTTGATCCCGATGCCGCCTTCACCCTGGATCGAACAACGCTCCGGTCAAAATCCAAAAATACCCCCTTTGACGGGCACCAAATGCGCGGCAAGGTGGCGGCGACATTTGTCAAAGGTGAAATCGTGCATGAGGCGCCGTGATGCCCCCGGTTGAAACGCATATTCTGCTGCTGGTCCTCTGGGCCGTGATTGGCTACGGCCTGGGCTCGATCCCGTTTGGTCTGATCCTGTCCGAGCGGATGGGCCTCGGTAATCTGCGCGACATCGGGTCCGGCAATATCGGCGCGACCAATGTTTTGCGCACCGGCAACAAAGGCGCGGCAGCTGCGACCTTGCTGCTGGACGCTTTGAAGGGTGCCGTCGCAGTTTTACTCGCGCGGGTGATTTCCGGAGAAGACGCGGCACAGCTTGCGGCCTTGTCGGCCATGATTGGGCATTGTTTCCCAGTCTGGTTGGGGTTCAAAGGCGGCAAAGGCGTGGCCACTTTCTTTGGCGTGATCTTTGCGCTCTCATATCCCGTGGGCATCGCCTGTGGCCTGTGTTGGATCTTTGCGGTTGCGGTCACGCGTCAATCCTCAATGGGGGCGCTGATGGCGGCCTCATTGTCGACGATCTGGGTCTTCGCCCTGGGAGAGCCGCGCATGTTCTTTTTGGGCGTGTTCCTAACCATGCTCATCTTCTGGCGGCACTGGCCCAATGTGCGGCGCTTGCGCGAGGGCACAGAGCCAAAAATCGGCCAAAGCTGAAGGTCTGTCAGACTGCGCACGAAAGAGCCGAACTCCGGCGAGGCTGCCCGTTAGGGCAGAAGAGCGTTTCGATACTAATCGACCAGAGTCGGGCTCGGGGCATGCGGATAATGCGCATCTGGCTCGGTGCTGGCCAACCGATTAAAGCTGTTGGTGAAATGACAATGGGCAATCTCTGCCAGGATCGCGATCAACTGCCCGTCATCAAACCCATTGGCCCGCGCCTCTGACAGCTCTGCATCGCTCAGCTTGCCGCCCGTCTCCACCAACCGTCGCGTAAGGCGCTGCAACCTCGCGGGCCTGCTGTCACCGGTCAAAAGCTGCCCACGCGCAATCGGCAAGATCAGCTCCATATCCACCCCGCGCGTCTTGGCCTCGGCCAGATGCGCAGGCACGCAATAGTGGCACCCATTGCGCACGGCCATATCCATGCAGATTACCTCGCGGTCTTCAGCAGAGAGGCCGCTTTGATCCAACGCGGTGTAAAAGCCGACAAATCCTTTCAGGACCTCCGGATTATGCGCCATCGTGTCGGTGATATTGATCGTCTGCCCCCAGGTCTTGCGCACGAACCTGCGAGCATCTGCTTGCTCTGCCGTGGCCGTCGCGTCCGTGATGCGATCAATGCGCTGCATCTCAATAGCTGTATTCGGCGTAGATTCGGCTCAGATCTCCTGCCCAATCGCTGTTGTAGCGTTCCAAAAGTTCGTCTGCAGGCACTTGCCCGCTCTCGACACTTTCCATCAGCGCATTCAAAAAATGGGTCTCATCGGGAATTAGCCCGCCCGCCCCGGGCCGGGCACGCGCTTTCAATCCAGCCTCGGATATGGTCAAAACCTCGCGCGCCAGATCGTGCATGTGAATGTCATCCACCCGCGCCTCAAGGGCTGCCTCACTGGCCGCCACCCGCAGGCCGTCCCGTGTCTCCGCGTCCCAGTTCTTTGCCAGATCCCAGGCCGCATCAAGCGCGCCCTGATCATACATCAAGCCAACCCAGAACGCAGGTAAAGCGCAGAGCCGTCGCCACGGTCCGCCATCGGCCCCGCGCATTTCCATGAATTTCTTGATCCGTGCCTCTGGGAAAATTGTCGTCAGATGATCTGCCCAATCTGACAACGTGGGCGTCTCACCTGGCAACGCCGGTAACTTGCCCTCCAGGAAATCCCGAAACGACTGTCCGAGCGCGTCGATATACACACCATCGCGATAGACAAAATACATCGGCACATCGAGCGCATAATCCACCCACCGCTCAAACCCAAACCCGTCTTCAAATACAAAGGGCAGCATGCCGGTGCGATCGGCATCCAGATCCCGCCACACCCGGCTGCGCCAGGATTTGTGCCCATTGGGCTTGCCCTCAAAGAACGGCGAATTGGCAAAGAGCGCGGTGGCCACCGGCTGCAGCGCAATCGCAACCCGGAGCTTCTTGCCCATGTCGGCCTCAGACGAAAAATCCAGGTACACCTGCACGGTACAGGTTCGGTACATCATGGATTTGCCCATGGTTCCCACCCGGTCCATGTAATCGGTCATGAGCTTATAGCGGCCCTTGGGCATCAGCGGCATCTGCTCGTGGGTCCATTCTGGCGCCGCGCCCAGGCCAATAAACCCCACGCCGACTTTGTCCGCGATAGCTTTGACATCTGCCAGATGCGCATTCACCTCGTCACAGGTCTCATGGATCGT
>CAKZYL010000084.1 GCA_937884705.1 uncultured Roseovarius sp.
GGCGACCCACACCGTCCATGAAAGAACGCAATCCTGAATGGCCGGATTACTGGCCCCCGGGTCCAGATAACCCCCTTGGTACACACGCTCTCTATCTATCATGGCAGTATTATAGGGTTCACGGCACTGGTGACACTCGTAAGATCGGACGCCAGTCCTCCAACGGATGCATCGGCCTATACAACGAGCATATCGCGGAGCTTTTTGATTTGGCGGAGGTTGGTACGCAGGTCAGGATATTCTAAGGGCTGTCTGCTCACCTTAGTTGGTTTCTTTTAGTAGTCGCATTTCAGGGTAGCGCGCTCCCTGCTACAAAGAATTATCGCATAAGGTTTATTATGTTAAATAACCTACAAGTGCTGACCGATAACGCCCGCCTGTTCAATCAGACCTCCGGGCGCCTATATCGCCATTCGGACGGGCGCACATTATGCTACCGTGGGAAGACAAGTGGCCAAAGTATTGATTGTGGAACAGCCGACTTTCGCTGCGTCATCTAGAAACTGGTAAGATCGGGACAAAGCCGACCTTGAGAACCCCAAGGTCAACCACTGCTTTTAAAATACCGCGCCAGCAGCGAAAATCACCGAGGGTGGGAAGCTGCCATTCGACTGTCAGTGGTTCCCATGATGCACTTGTCGACATCACAGATCAAAGAGTTGCTGCGGGTCGTTCACGGCTTCCACTCGGATATAGATCGCCCAGCCATCGATCAGCGCCGGATCGTCACAATACTCCTGCCCGCCATCAGGCAGATTACAGATAGGTTTGTTCAGCGACAACGATCTGACTGATTGCATCCAGTAGGGACTTTCCTTGCCCCACCAAATCCTCAACTTGCTGTGATTTCGAAACTAACTCTTCCGGTTTCGGTCGCCTGTTTGCCATTCTGGGCTCTTCGGTTCCTTTTCACAGCCGTCAACCAGCTCAGCGCGGGAGGCTCTGTCGCTGCCGGGAATTCTTGGGCCCATCTGGCGGCGGCGGGCTTTGTCCTGCCCCTGAACTGCCAACATGTTAATGTGACAAAATCGTAGAAATGGCTGTAATCCTCCAAGAACAATGACCGTCTAAAATTAACTTGCATCGGCATTATCTGGTGTTTATAAGATTTAGTGTCCGTCACTAAATGGAAAGCGAAGCGTCCATGACACGTTCAGTTGAAGTCTCGACCTGTCTGAACTTGCCTGGGCTGAACTGGGAACGCCTGAAAGCGTATCTGGACAAATGCGGACAGACTCTAGACCAAAACATCGAACCTCGCAGATTTTCCGCAGGCTTCGGAAACATGAACTTTCTTCTCAGTGCTGGTGGCAAGTTCGTCGTTTTGAGGCGCCCTCCGCTGGGTCCGGTACCGCCGGGCGCGAACGATATGGCGCGCGAGTTCCGTATTCTCTCGCATCTCCACGCCCCACTGCCTCTGGTGCCTGAAGCCTACCTTTTCTGCGACGACCCCAAAGTGACCGGAGCGCCGTTTTTCCTTATGGAGTACCGCCCTGGCCTCGTGATCGGCGATGAAATTACGTCCGACACTACCGCTGGATGGGCTGGCCCCGAGGAGATCGGACAATTTCTGGGTGGCAGGATTGTGAATGTTCTCGCGGAGTTACACGCGGTGGATGCGAAGGCTTGCGGTCTTGGCGATCTTGGGCGGCCTGAAGGCTTCATCGCGCGCACCCTGCGCGGCTGGTCCAAGCGCGCAAGTCTAAGTTGGGCTCAATCGCCCCCTGCCGAACTCGGCACGTTGTTGGCATGGCTCGAAAAATACCAGCCGACGACGGAAAACCCGACAACGCTGATCCACAACGATTTCAAGCTCGACAACATCATCCTCGATCCCGACACGCTGGAGCCACGCACCCTGATCGACTGGGATATGGGCACGCTGGGCGATCCGCTATACGATCTCGCTGTGCTGCTCAGCTACTGGTCCGAGGCGGCGGACCCCGATGCCATGCACCAACTGCGTCAGATGCCTACTGCCGGCCACGGTTTTCCAACGCGGGAAGCTGCAGCAGCGTTGTACGCGAAAATCAGCGGGCGGGATCTGCAGAGCTTCACCTTCTACCGCGTGTTGGCAACGCTGCGTCTCGCAGTGGTGTTCCGGCAGCTTTACCGTCGCTATGAGACCGGCGGTACCGACGACCCCAAATATGCTGATTTCGACAACCTAGCCCGCGGCCTTTTGCACTTCGGCATAGATGTCGCCCACAGACGCCACTTCTGACAAGGAATGCCCCATGATCGCCTTTGATCCGACCCCCGAACAGGACGCGCTGCGCCAGCGCATCGAGACCTTTGTTATGGAGCAGATCGCGCCATATGAGAAAGACCCGCGCAACGCCGCGCATGGCCCGACCGAGGAATTGCGAATCGAGCTCAACGGCTTGGCGCGCGACGCCGGGCTGTTTGCCCCACAAGTGCCCGAACAATGGGGCGGCATGGGGCTTGATCACGTTAGTATGGCGATTGCTTTTGAAGCCAGCGGGCTTTCACCGCTTGGCCCCATTGCGATGCATTGCGCCGCCCCCGACGAAGGCAACATGAACCTGCTCGACAAAGTGGCGACCGAGGCACAGAAGGAACGCTGGTTGAAGCCCTTTGCAGCAGGCGAATTCCGCTCGTGTTTCTCGATGACCGAGCCCTGGGGCGCTGGTTCCGACCCGTCGAAAATGAAGACCAAGGCCCGATATGACGGCGATGAATTCGTTGTCAGAGGCGTTAAATGGCTGATCACAGGTGCCAAGGGCGCGGGCTTTACCATCATCTTCTGCGACGTTGAGCCAGACGGCGACAAGCCTGGTGGGCCGACAATGCTGATCTCGGACATGGATGCGCCGGGGATCGAATTGACGCGCGAGTTGGATTCTCTCGACAGCTCTTTCACCAACGGCCATTGGGAGGTGACCTTCAACGATCTCCGTATTCCGGCGGAAAATGTGTTGGGCGAAGTTGGCGAGGGCTTTCGCTATGTGCAGGTCCGGCTGGCCCCGGCGCGTTTGACCCATTGTATGCGTTGGCTTGGAGGCGTTGTGCGGGCGCAGCGGATTGCATTGGACTATGCCCGCAAACGCGAGGCGTTTGGCAAGCCGATCGGACGTCATGGCGAAATCGGCGCAATGCTGGCCGAGAATGAGATGGAATTGCAGCAATGCCGACTGATGGTTTGGTGGGCCTGCGCGTTGCTCGACAAAGGCGAACACGGGCGGCACGAAAGCTCGATGGTCAAAACGTCAGTGTCCGAAGCGCTGTTCCGCGTGGCCGACCGCTGTGTGCAAGTTCTTGGCGGCATGGGCGTAACCGGAGACACGGTGGTCGAGCAGATCTTCCGAGAAACCCGGGCCTTCCGCATCTATGACGGCCCGTCAGAAGTGCATAAATGGGCCATCTCACGTCGGATCATGAAGAACGGTTGAGCAGGCCTCTGGGGAGGAGAACATTATGAAACGTGTGGACATGACAAGCTATGAGTTTGCCTGCGAAAACTTTGAGTGGCAGGTGCCCGCGCAGTTCAACTATGGGGGCGACGTGGTGGATGCATGGGCGGATGACCCCGAGCGCATGGCGCTGATCTGGGTGAATGGCGAGGGCCGTGAACGCAGGTTCACCTTTGCCGAGATTCGCGGCCTGACCAACCGCTTTGCCAACTATCTGACCGAAAAAGGGGTCGGCCAGGGGGACCGCGTGCTGATCATGTTGCCGCGTATTCCCGAATGGCAGATCGCCATGATTGGCTGCAACAAAATTGGTGCGATCCCGATCCCCTGTGTCACCATGCTGACTGAAAAAGACGTGTGCTATCGCATGGAGCATTCCGGCGCGATTGCAGTGGTGACGACAGCGGCTGAGGTTGGCAAGGTTACCGGTATTCCCCTGGTCCGGCTCAGCGTCGGGAAAGCCGCGGGATGGGACGACTTTGAGTCTGAAATGGCCCGCCAAAGCACTGATTTTGCGCCGGTTCCGGTGGACGCTGAAGACCCGGCGATCATGTTCTATACCTCCGGGTCGACCGGATTGCCCAAGGGTGTTCTACACGCCAGTCGAGCTCTGTTTTCGTGGCGGGTTTCAGCATGGTACTGGTTGTCGCTGACTGAAGATGACGTGATGTGGTGCACGGCTGATACCGGCTGGTCCAAGGCCGGCACCTCGATCCTTTATGGCCCGTGGAGTTGCGGTGCAACAGTGCTGTTCTACGACGGCCCATTCGATCTGGAAACGCGACTGGACTTTCTGGAACGCTACGGTGTCAGCGTCTATTGCGCCGCCGCCACCGAAATTCGGCAATTGGTACAGCTGGACACGTCAGGGCGTGACCTCTCGGCGTTGCGGCTATCAGTTTCGGCAGGCGAGTCGGTGAACCCGGAAATCGTCCGTTCTTGGTCGGCAAAAACTGGTGCCTTGTTGCTAGACGGCTATGGACAGACTGAAACATTGATGACTGTGCTGAACTACCCTCAGATGGAGGTAAAACCCGGCGCCATGGGCAAGCCGTTGCCGGGGACCGAGGCCGCCATTCTGACCGAGGACGGACAAATCGCCGGGCCAGAAGAGCCGGGGCAACTGGCGATCCGCTGCCCACATCCGCAGCTGATGCTGGGATATTGGAACAACCCGGAAAAGACCGAAGAAAGCTATCTGAGGGTCGACGGCACCACATGGTTTCTGACCGGCGATACCGCCAGCATGGACCCGGACGGCTACCTGTTCTTCGGCGGGCGTGACGACGATGTTATCAATTCGTCGGGGTATCGCATTGGCCCAATGGAAGTGGAAAACGCGCTTATGGAGCACGAGGCAGTTCTGGAATGTGCTGCCGCCGCCAGCCCGGACGAAACGCGCGGTGAGGTGGTCAAAGCCTTCATTATCCTCAAGCCAGGTTTTGCACCAAGTGAGAAGCTGACGAAAGAGTTGCAGGACTTCACCAAGGCACTGACCGCGCCCTACAAATACCCGCGCCGCATCGCCTTTGTGGATGAGCTGCCAAAAACCGCGACGGGCAAGATCCAGCGCCGGCTGCTGAAGCAAAAAGAATTTGAGAGCCGGGGCGCTTGAGCCGTCCGGAAACTGCTGAGCAGACCCGTTGGGAGGTCGCGGAGGCGATCACCTCGCGGCGGGCCGTGCGGGCTTTTCATCCCAACCCAGTACCGCAAGACACAATTGCCCAGATCCTTGAGATTGCCGCTCAGGCGCCGAGTGGGTCCAATATCCAGTCGTGGCACGTCGACGTGGTGACAGGACAGGCACGCAGCCAACTGACATCGGCAATCACCGCCCGTTTCGATGCCGGGGATTTTGGCGAAGAGGCGTATCAATACTATCCTGATCCCTGGCGTGAACCCTATCTCGCCCGGCGACGTGCAACTGGTTGGGGACTTTACGCCGCGCTTGGCATCGCGCGGCAGGACAAGGACAGGATGCACGCCCAGCACAGGCGCAACTTTCTGTTTTTTGATGCGCCCGTGGGGTTAGTCTTCTCACTTGACCGCGATCTGCCAGTCGGGTCTTGGCTCGACTGTGGCATGTTCCTGCAAAATATTATGATCGCAGCGCGGGGCTTTGGTCTCGACACTTGTCCGCAACAGGCCTTTGCTGCCTATCATTCGACGATCCGCGATGTGCTCGACATCCCCGAGAACCGCATGGTGATTTGTGGCATGGCTTTGGGCGTTGCAGATAAAAGCGACCCGGCGAACCAATTTGCAACCGAGCGCGCACCAACTGATCAATTCGCGCGTTTCCACAAATGAAGGAACCCTGCCGAAAGCCCGGACAACGTTATTCGAAATCTTCGCCGTTGTGTTCACCCACTTTGGGCGCGGCGCGCAACGGCGCATGGTCATAGGCAGAGAACTTGATCGGCAGACGCAGCACTTGCTGCCGATTGCCGTCGGCGCGAACGATTTCGTCGAACAGCTCGCGGGCCTGAAACTGCGGATCGTCCGCCAATTCCGCGCGCGTTAGCGCAGGACCCCACATTTGGCCAGAAGCCTCAAACAGGGCAGCCCAATGGGCAAAAGGTCTTTTCCCGATAAGCACCGCGATCTTGCCCACCAATTCCTCGCGGCGGGGCACTCGTTCTGGTCGCGTCAGGCCAACACCTTCTGCAAGACCGACATCGAGGCACAGCCGATCCCAATAGTCATCCTCATGGGCAATCGACGTCGTCAGCCAGCGGCCATCAGCGGTTTCGTAAAGTGCATAGCCCGGATCTTTCTGTGGAAGGGCCGTTTTTTCAATATCATCCGCGGCAATGAAAGAGGTCTGAAGCGCCAGAACCGTATCGCTTAGCGCAATGTCGATGAATGTGCCTTGTCCAGCCCTCTCGCGCGCGAGCAGGGCTGAAAGAATCCCGACTACGGTGTAGAGCGCCGACATCGTATCGCCGAGCAGCGCCGTAGGTGGTTCCCCGGTCACCGCGCCAGTGATCCGTTCATCCAGCGCACCGGCATGGCCCTGAAAGGTGATGTCATGCGCCGGGCGCATTTTGTTGGGGCCTGACTGTCCAAAGCCCGAGATTGATGCGTAGATCAGGCGCGAATTGACCGACGAAAGGTCGTCGTACCCTAACCCAAGTTTAGAAAGCTTGCCTGGACGGAATCCTTCAATGAACACGTCGGCCTGCGCTATCAGTTCGAGCAAGGCCGCCTTCTGTTCAGGTTCGCGGGCATCCAGCGCCACCGACCGTTTGTTGCGGTTCAAAGCCTCGTAGAATGAAGGCAAGAACCGCGAGGGATCACCGCTTGGCCGCTCAACCTGAATGACATCGGCCCCCATGTCGGACAAGGCCAGAGTACAGAACGGGCCGGGATACTGTTCGGCCATAGACACGATCTTAATGCCGTCGAGCGCGCCGGGCTTCAGTTCCACCACGATCAGATCGCCCAGCTTTGCGCGTCATCCACCGTCAAGGCCTCGCCATTGACGAATTGACTGCGCGGATCGACGAGGAACAACAGCGCAGAGTCGAGATCCTGGGGCTCGCCCACGCGCGGACGTGGCAGCTTGGCCAATTCCGCCTTGCCCTGCTCGGTCTCCCAAAACTCGTCGTTGATCGAAGTCCTGATGTAGCCTGGACACAACGCATTGACCCGAATGCCATGCTTGGCCCATTCCAGCGCGTGACCGGCCGTGAGGTGCCGGATCGCCGCCTTCGACATGGTATAGAGCGACACGCCTTTAGCAACGCGGGTCGACAGCATGGACGAGATATTGACGATACAGCCCTCCGTACCAGCCTCGATCCAGCGTTCGGCACAAAGCTGCGACAACAGCCAAGGCGCGCGCACATTCACCGCCATGGTCTGTTCGAAATCATCAAGAGTCGCCTTGTGGGCACGGGCAGGCAGGCTGATCCCGGCATTGTTGACAAGGATATCCGGAACGCCCATGCGCGTGCCAATGGCTTTGATAAGAGCGTCCGGCGCGGCAGGGTCGGTGGCGTCGAATGCAAACGCCATTGCGTTGCCACCCCGGCTTTCGATCTCGGCCACCAGATTGGCCAGTTTGTCGGCACTGCGCGCCGCCACCGCAACGGCGGCTCCTTGTGCGGCCAGCGTCAAAGCAAATTGATACCCCAGACCGGAGGACGCCCCGGTGACCAGTGCGATCTTGTTCTCAAGCATTTCATGCCCCTTTATGCCGACATTACAAAGTCAAACTACCTTAGCAGTCAATTTAATGTCGGACAATAAAATAGAGATGTCTCAGGCATTTTCACCAAAAACCCGAGCCTGCATCGTTTCGCAAACCGTCGGAATGCGCGTCAACGCAATGAAACGGCGAAGCTCCACCCGAAGTGCGGGCTCAATCGGCATCTGCAACCCGTGATAGGCAGCTTCGGCAATCAGATTCCGTTCGGGATGATTATCCGCACCATCGCGCGTGAGCCTTGCGTTCAACCCATGAAAGAACCGCTCAAAAGCTGGCGTCCCCGCCGGTCCACCATAGCCGCGCACCATCCAGGGCTGTTGCACCTCTGCGTTCTCAAGCAGCCAATCTTTGGCGATCTGAAGCACCGCCTCTGCCGGAACAACTCCGGTCAACAACCCCAACGCCTCAGCGGTCTTCACGTCGTATGTTGTGCCAACCAGCATATCCTCAATTGCACGTTGCCACGGCGCCAACCGCGCCATGCGTTGTGTCCCACCGAAACCCGGCATCAGGCCAAGGCCGGCCTCTGGCAACCCGACTTTGATGGCGGGATCATCCGCAGCGAAGCGGGCATGCGCGGCCAAAGCCATTTCAAACCCGCCGCCAAGGCAGTGGCCGTTGATCGCAGCCGCAACAGGTTTGCCGCATGTTTCCAACGTATAAAAGCTGTGCATAACCCGCGCCATGACCGACCAAAGCGCGTCCGCAGACATTTCAAAGAATCCGCCAACCATTTTCAGGTCGCCACCTGCGTTGAAGATCTTCTTCCCAGAGGTGATCAAAACACCCCGTATGGCATCGTCAGAAACCACCCGATCCACATGTACTACAAATTCATCGATAGCTTCGGGTGAAAAAACGTTGGCCTTTCGCGTGGGATCATTCCAATGCAGGTCGGCAATCCCATCAGCATCGACGGTCAGAGTGATAATTTGGCTCATTTCATGTCTCCGTCGATACGTTCGATGACCATTGCGATGGCTTGACCCGTGGCAGCGCAGAGTGTGGCGCAGCCGAATTGTTTGTCGGCACGCTCCAACTCATCAAGCAGAGTACCAAGGATCATTGCGCCAGTAGCGCCGAGTGGGTGGCCCATTGCAATCGATCCGCCGTTGACGTTCATCCGATCGGATGTGATGCCGGTTTCCTCCTGAAAATACAGCACGACCGAAGCAAAGGCCTCGTTCAACTCCCAGAGGTCGATTTCGCTGTATCCCAAACCGGCCTGCTTTAGCGCCCGGTCGCAGGCAGCCTTGGGTCCGGTTAGCATGATCGTCGGTTCGGACCCGATCGAGGCCAACCCGCGAATGCGCGCGCGCGGTGTCAGGCCCTGGGTATTCCCTGCCGCGTCAGAGCCGAGCAACAACGCCGCCGCTCCATCGACGATCTGTGAAGAGTTGCCAGCGTGGTGAACGTATTTCAGCGTGCCGATCTCTGGGTATTTCTGCTCGGCAACCGCGTCGTAACCCATTTTTTGTGCATAGCGCTCGAAAGACGGGTTAAGGGCGCCGAGCGATTGCATGTCAGCTTTCGGTCTCACCGCTTCGTCGCGGTCCAGAACGGTCAACCCGTTGCGGTCTTTTACGGGTACGATGCTGCGCGCAAATCGGCCTTCGTCCCAGGCCTGACCTGCGCGTTTCTGGCTTTCGACCGCAAGAGCGTCGACGTCATCGCGGGAGTATCCGCGCAGTGTGGCGATCAGATCGGCAGAGATGCCCTGAGGAATGGATTTGCGCGGGATGGCGATGCCGGGGTCCGCCAGCACCGGCATGCCGGATGACAACATTGGCACGCGCGACATCATCTCGACGCCGCCCGCAACCACCAGCCCGGCTTCGCCGCTGGCAACCTTGCCCGCCGCTATGGCGCAAGCCTCCAGCCCGGACGCGCAAAAACGATTGACCTGCACCCCCGGCACGGTCTCGTCATAGCCCGCTTCCAGCGCTGCGGTGCGCGCAATGTCGCCGCCCTGATCGGCCACCGGATCGACACAGCCCAGCACCACGTCGCCAATGGATGACGTATCGAGATTCGCGCGATCTTTCAGTGCTTTAAGCGGCACAGTCGCCAGCTCTACTGGACTCAATTCCGCCAAGGCGCCTACAGAGGCCTTGCCGCGCCCGCGCGGTGTTCGTACCGCATCGAATATTTGAACGTAGCTCATATTTAGCTCCTACTTCGCTGTCATACGCAGCGCGCCATCAAGACGGATGACCTCACCGTTAAGCATCGGATTGGCAAAGATCGCTGCCACCAGATCGGCAAATTCCGCTGCTTTCCCGAGGCGTGCCGGAAACGGCACCTTGGCGCCTAGGGAATCCTGTACGTCCTGCGGCAAACCCGCCATCATCGGCGTCTCGAAAATCCCGGGCGCAATCGCCATCACCCGAATGCCTGAGCGCGCCAGTTCGCGCGCGGCTGGCAATGTGAGGCTGACCACGCCGCCTTTGGACGCTGCATAAGCCGATTGGCCAATTTGACCGTCAAATGCCGCGACCGAGGCGGTGTTTATGACCACACCCCGTTCGCCGTCGGGTCCAGCGTCGCCTTCGGTCATGGCTTCTGCGGCCAGACGCATCGTGTTGAATGTTCCAATCAGGTTGATCGATACTGCTTTCGAAAACAGCTCCAGCTCATGCGGCCCATCGCGCCCTACGATCTTTTGTCCTGGGGCAACCCCAGCGCAATTGACCAGGCCATGCACGCCGCCGAACCGGCTTTTTGCGATCGCGACCGCTTTTGCCACATCCGTGGCCGAGGTCACATCGGCACTCACCATCTCTACGTTATCGCCAAATCTGTCACCGTTGATGGTGCTGAGATCAAGTCCGACCACTTTGGCTCCGCCTGCGACCATGCGTTCAACGACACTTGCGCCCAGCCCCGAATTGGCCCCGGTTACCAGAATAGTCTTGCCGTCAATATCCATTGCATCCTCCAACGTCTTTCAGCCTTGATCGGTAAATCGGCGCGGGATGGTAAACAATGACATTTCAGTTCCAATTTGTGATCGAAAATGCCATACAAACAACATGTCAGATCTAAGCGCCCCCGTATCTGCCGTTTTCATCGATGAAGCGCTTGACTGCGCGCGAAGGGCCGGGCTGGATGGCCCAGGGACTGCTTATGCAATTACCAGAGGCGCTACAGACGCCATGACATTGCAGCAATATGGCCGGTTCTGGTTTGCGCTGGCGCGGGACATGGGCGACGAAATGCTCGGCATGGCCGGTCACCCGATGCGCCCGGGAAGCTTTGCGCTGTTGTGCCACGCGATCCATGGCGCGAACACCTTGGGCAAGGCGCTGCGCCGGGCGCTTTGGGCATTGGACATCATGCTGGGGGCGCCCAAAGGTTCTGTCACGGTGCGGGGTGGTCAGGCGCATATTACCTTCAAAGACAGCGCTGCGCCTTTGTCGGCTTTTGCCTATCGCACGCTTTTGATCGTGCTGCTGGGGCCGATCTGCTGGCTGGCCCGGAGGCGCATTCCACTGTTGCAGGTCGCCTTTCGCTGCAGCGCCCCTTCCGGGGCTATCGCCTATTCACGCTTCTTCGGCACGCCGGTGCAGTTCGGCGAAGCCGTGACGCATGTGGTGATCGGTGCGCAGTACCTAACCCTACCGGTCAACCGCAACGAAGCCGCGTTAAAACGCTATCTGAAGGACGCCCCAGGAAACCTTTTGGTGGGCTATCAAGGGTCCGACGATCTGACCGGTCGGGTCAGAAAGACACTGGCGGACACCCCCGCTCTGGAATGGCCTGATTTCGATAGTCTGTCGGTGCGGCTGAATATGTCACCCAGCACACTGCGCCGCCAGCTCAAGGATCAGGGAACCAGCTTTCGCGACCTGAAAGCTGAGCTGCGCCAGTTGCGCGCAAAGCAGCTCCTGAATACTGCAGGAATGTCCGTCGCCGAGGTCGCAGATCAGTTGGGCTATGCCGAGCCAAGCGCCTTTTTCCGTGCCTTTCACATCTGGACCGGAACGTCGCCCGCACAATATCGGGAAAATCAAAAGAATCTGCAGTTTATGTCCGACACAAATGACCTAAAACCGGATTAAACCTCGCATTACCGTCGGTCAGGATGTAACTTGAATAAGAATGCGACCGTTACGAGAGTGCCCCAATGAAACTGAACCTCGATTCCGACGATGATCTGCCGGTGTTCCGTCAGGTGGTGCGTGCCTTGCAGCAGAAAATCCTGTCTGGCGAGTTGCAGCCCGGGGCACGCATGCCCGCAGAAACCGCGCTGGCGAGTGCGAACGGCATTCACCGGTCGAGCGTTCGCGAAGCGATTCGGTCACTGGAGCAGCAAGGGCTGCTCTATCGTGAAGCGGGTAAGCGCAAGTTGTTCGTTTCGCGGCCGAATACCGAGGAACTATCACGTCGTCTGGTGACGCCGATGGTGATGAACGGTGTGACATTTGAGGAAATCTGGGAAGCCATTCGCGCACTTGATCCGGTGGCTGCGGAAGCTGCTGCACAGCGGCGCGACACCGATGACCTGAAAGCACTGGAAGATAACATCGCCCGGACCAAGGTGGCGATCAATGACCCGGACGAACTGGTAAAGCTCGACATTGAGTTTCACGAGATGATCGCGCTCGCCGCCAATAACCGGGTGATACAGTCGCTGAGGTTGCCAATCAGCGACCTGTTTTATCCGTCTTTCCAGACTGTTATGACCAGCCTGAACGCAGGTGAACGGCTTTTAACGGCGCATGAAAAGATCCTTCAGGCGATCAAGTGGGGCGATGCGGCGGAAGCCAAGGAATGGATGATCAAGCACCTGAACGATTTTCGCAAAGGCTATGAGCTTGCGAGCCTCGACATCACCGGCCCTGCCGTCTTCCCAGCTTCGGTCAGTAATTCACCATCTTCAGGCGGCAAGGTCGAGAATTTGTAGTACATCCTCTTCGCCGCCAATCGAGCGCGGGTTTTTGGGTACCCACGGAGTGTGCAGTGCGGCTTCGGCAATCGTTTCGAATTCATCGCGCGAAATCCCTGCGGATATCAATCCGCGCGGCAGGGCGAGGCCGGAAATCAACTGATCCAACAAATGCGCAGCCGATGTGCTTTCGCTGCCAAGTGCAGCGGAAACAAGCGCTTGCCGCGCGCCGTTCACTGGCGCATTCCAATCCATCACCGCGGGCAGCATCAGGCAGGATGTATGACCATGCGGAATGCCGTATTTCGCGCCCAGCACATAGCCAATGCCGTGGCTCGCACCCATCGGCACACCGCTGGCCAGCGGCCCCATCGAGAGCCATGCGCCAAGCAAGCAGTCTTGCCGGGCGAGGAAGTTTTCCGGATCCGCCTTGACCGCAGTCAACCCACCCGCCAACAATTGCAACCCATGCAGCGCCTGTGCATCGCCAAAGGGGTTGGCCTCTTGCGAGCAAACGCCTTCGACGCAATGGTCGATGGCCCGTACGCCGGTTGATAGAAACAACCATTCGGGTGTGTGTCGTGCAACCGCCGCGTCCAGGATCACGACGCGCGGCATCAATCCGGGGTGGCGCAGAATGTCCTTGGTGTCGGTTGCCTCGTTTGTGACGCCGGCAATGGCGCTGAATTCTCCGGCAGATAGTGTGGTCGGGATCGAGATTTGCGGCACACTCGGTGCGGAAATCCCGGTCGCAGCACTGCAAAGTCTGTCGATGTCCTGAGGCTGTTCAATACCGTTGGCCAGACAAAGCGCCACCGCCTTGGCCCCGTCAGTCGGGGAACCGCCGCCTATTGTAACGATCAGGTCCGCCTGCGCCTGACGCGCCATTTTGGTCGCCGCGATCACGTCGCTGCGCGGCACATGTGCGCCCATGCTGTTGAAAACGGCCGCGCACTTCGATCCTAGAGCGCCACTTAGCTTGTCAATTTCGTCTGTTTCACGGCACAAGGTTCCGCTAGCGATGATGAACACCCGCTTGGCACCTAGCGCTTCGACTTCTGAAGCCAGAGCGACTGCAGCAGGTTCGCCGTGAACGACAGCCTTCATCGACGTAAGATTAACCCGTGCCATAGCTGTCTCCGACTACGTTTCAAAAAGGTGGAAGCGCGCCCCGGGAGTAAGGGCGCGCTTCCCTGGAGCATATCAATCGACGGCGATGACGTCACCGAAGAGCACCCAGTTCGTGCCATCAAACTTCATCAATGACATTGCCTCGATCGGTGCAAAATCGTCGGCGCTGGTGTTCACGGTGATGCCAGGAAGCAGCATCGGAGCCTCAAATCCCTCAAGGCTGGCGGCGACCTTCATCAGGTTTTCACGCGTGAGTTCGTCACCCGCCTGCGTCAACACATGCTCCAGTGTATACGACGTGGTATAGCACGACCAATCCCACCAGTTGCCTTCGGAAGCTTTGGGGAAATAGTTTTCCTTGAATTCGCGCCACGCCAACATATCAGGATCGTTGGCATAGGCCGGGTTCGTCGGCTCTTTCAAGTACTGGGTCGAAATAATGCCGGTGGATTGCTCAAGACCTGCAGGTTCCAAAACAGCAGATCTTGCATTGGAGACGGAAACAAGGAATTGCTCTGGTTCCCAGCCGATCTCACCGGCACGACGGATCGCTTGTGCCGCGAATTTCGGAGAAGAGACGTTGAAGAACACGTCCGCGCCGCTTTCCTTCAGAGTCGACAATTGGCTGTCAACTGTGGCCGCCGACGTGTCGTAGCTCACCTTGGAGACGACCATGCTTTCATCGCCGAGCTGGTCAATAAAGGCATCCATGTAGTCGCGGCCGAAGTCGTCATTCTGGTAGAGAATGCCGATCTTCGCATCGGGCATGTTTTCTTTGATGTACTTGGCATAGATCCGTCCCTCGGCCGCGTAGCTGGGGATGTAGCCCATGGTCCAGGGATAATTCTCGGGATCGTCCCATTTTGAGGCACCCGTAGTCAGAAACAGGTGCGGCACCTTGCGCTGGTTCATGTAGCGATGGATCGCGGAATTGGTCGGCGTGCCGACATTGCCGGCGATGAAAAGAACGCCTTCACGTTCAACGAGGCGGCGGGCGTGTTCCAACATCTTGGCAGGATTGTACCCGTCATCCTGTACCGAAACCGAAATTTTGCGGCCATTGATGCCGCCCTTGTCGTTGACCATATCGAAATAGGCCGAAATACAGCTCCCAACAGACCCATAGGCCGAGGCTGGGCCGCTGAGTGGGACGATGGCACCAAACTTGATTTCTTCGTCCGAAGCGCCTTTGTCATAATCGGCCGCCATGGCACCGGATGCGAGGGTGAGGCCCATTACGAGGGCAGTTGTAGATTTCAGCATTGTCGGTTCCTCCCTAATTGCTGTCAGTCGTTGTTTGAAGTTGCGGTTACTTTAGCTCGGACCCAGGCCAGCATCCCCGCGAGGCCGCGCGGTTGAATTGCCATGATCACGATGATGAATGCGCCGTAGACTGCCCAGCTTCCGCCTTGCCAGATCTCTTCGGTTAGGTTGGGGACCATCACGATAAAGCTGGCGCCCAAGAGCGGGCCAACGAGCGGCGAGCATAGCCCTCCGACAACCACGGCGGTGAAGAGTGAGATCGACAGAAAAAACGGAAAGCTGTCAGGGGCGACAAATTGTACGGCCACCGCCGAGAGCGCTCCGCCAACGGAGCAGGCCAGCACAGAGAACACAAAAGCGCGGGTCTTGGCGCGGGTGACGTCAAACCCCATTGCACGCGCGGCAATCGGGTTGTCACGGGTGGCAATCCAAGCTTTGCCGTTCAGCCCACGCACAAGGCGCAAGGTGACGAAGGCAAAAATCAGGAAATACAGAACCACCGCCACATAGATTGATTGATCTAGATCCAGCCCAGTCCATTCTGGTGCCGGGTTGATCAGAAGAAACAACCCCTGAACCCCGCCGGTCCATTCAGAAAACAAATCCGAACGCAGCACAGTCGGCGTGGCAATCGCCAGCCCGAATGTGGCCAGAGCCAGATAGACGCCTTCGAGTTTCAGCGCCGGTTTCCCGATAAGCCAGCCCGCGCCCATGCCCACCACCCCGGCGATGATCGGCGTCAGCGCAAAGGGCACCGCAAAGCGATCAATGCAGATGGCCGCTCCGTAGGCGCCAATCGCAAAGAACGCACCATGGCCCAGCGAAATCTGCCCGTTGTAGCCCATCAAAACGTTCAGCCCCATCGCAGCGATGGCATAGGACAAGATTGAGGAGGCAAGGAATAGCTCGTAGCCCTCCAGCACACCGGTTGCCGCCACCAGTGCCAACGCCGCCCCGCCGTAACCTAACCGGGCCAGTGGCAGGCCTGACTTCGTGAGCTTGCGGGTTTCGGGGTTGACATGTGTCATATCAAGATCATGCATGGCCATCTCACACTCTCCGGGTCACGATTTCACCGAAGAGACCAGCAGGTCTCACCAGCAGCACGGACAGGATCAACATCAGGGCGATCAGCTCGCGGAACTCGATGCCATAGGGCACGTACGCCGAGATCATTGCTTCAAGCACACCAACGATCAGCCCGCCCAAAGCCGCGCCGAAGGGGCTGGTTATGCCACCAAGAAGCGCGCCGGCCAGAGCAAAAATCAGAGGTGCAAGCCCCATACCGGGATCGAGGAAAGTCACCGGTGCGATCATCACGCCTGCGACGGCGCCGATGCCCGCAGCCAGCCCCCAGCCAAGTGCCAACATGAACGACACGTTGATACCGACAAGACGGCTGCTTTCATGGTTGTCCGCTGCCGCGCGCAGGGCCAGACCCAGCCTTGTGTATCGGAAAAAGAACCATGTCGCCGCCAAAACCGCACCTGTAGTCGCCAACGAGCCGAGCGTGTGGATACGGATCGACAGGTCTTGCATCAGGTTGACCGAGCCATCGGAAAAGGCACTGGGAAAAGGTTTGACCTCGTACTTCCAGATCGCACCAGCGAGGCTGTGAATGCCAAGAAAAAGTCCCACAAATACAGCCACGATCACAAGGTCATCAGCCTCGGCGAAGGGGCGGACCACCACGCGCTCCAGAACGATTGCCCCGACAAAAGAAACCGCCATCGTCAAAAAGATTGCGGGCCAGATCGGTACTCCCATCTGGACCAAACTCCAGGCGATGAACGTCGAAAACACCGCCATCTCGCCCTGGGCAAGGTTCACGTGGCCGGTGGATTTGTAAATCATCACCAAAGCCAGCGCCATAATCGCGTAGATGCCACCCGACGACAGGCCGATAATCAACTGTTCAAGAAAAAAGGTCATGCCTGAGCTCCTGTGTCCGACACATCGCCAAGGTAGGCGCGCGCGATTTCCTGGTTCTGCGAAAGCTCTTCCGACGTACCGCGGGCCACCAGATTGCCGACCTCCAGAAGCGCAGCTTCAGAGGCAAGTTTCAGGGCGAGGTTGGAATTCTGTTCGACCAAGAGCATCGAAACACCCGCCTCGGTCGCGATCTGTTCAAGGATTTCGAACAGCTGCTTGACGATCACCGGGGCCAGACCAATCGAGGGCTCATCAAGCAGGATCAGGCGCGGCTCGGCCATCAGCGCCCGGCCAATGGCCAGCATCTGCTGCTCACCACCCGAAAGCGTGCCAGCATGTTGGCCGCTCCGTTCCTTCAAACGTGGAAAATAGTCATATACCTGGTCAAGCGACTTGCGAAAGTTGGTTCGCTTCTTGGCCGAGAAGGCCCCGAGACGCAGGTTGTCGAGTACCGTCAGGCTGGTAAAAGTGCCGCGCCCGTCAGGGACATGCGCAACGCCCATACGCGCAATCGCTTCGGGTGTTTTGCCGGTGATACTTTCGCCGAAAAGCCGAACATCGCCATGGGTTTCGATCATGCCGCAGATGGCCCGCAGCGTGGTGGTCTTGCCCGCGCCATTGGCGCCCAGCAGAGCCGTAACGCCTCCCGCCGGCACATCGAAGTTGATATCGTGCAGAATGGCACCATGGCCATAGGAGGCAGATACATCTTTCAATTCAAGAGCATGACTCATGCCGCCTCCTCCCCAAGATAGGCTTGAAGAACCTGAGGATGCGAACGGACCTCATGTGGCAAGCCGTCGGCGATCTTCTGGCCGAAATCCATCGCGACAACGCGGTCAGAGACTTTCATCACCAGGTTCAGGTGATGCTCGACCAGCAACACCGCGACATTGAATTCGTCGCGCACCTGCCGGATCAAATCCTCCAAATGGTGCACTTCCTCGCGATTCAAGCCGCCAGCCGGTTCATCAAGCATCAACAGGCTCGGGTTGGCGGCGAGCGCGCGGGCAAATTCGATCCGCTTGCGCACGGCAAAATTCTGATCGGTGATGGTGTGATCTGCGATGTCGGCCAGATCAAGCAGCTCGAGCAGATGCATGATCCGGTCGCGCTCCTGAGCGCGTTCTTGCCGGATTTTGCTTCCGCCAAAAATATCAGCGGCAATGCCGCTGTTCATCCCGAATTGCGCACCGGTCTGGACGTTGTCGAACACGCTCATGGTTTCGAACAGCGCGATATTCTGAAAAGTGCGGCCGATACCGCGCGCCGCCATATCCTCGGGGCCAAGCGGCGTGATGCTTTCACCTTTGACGCAGATATCTCCTTCGCTCTGGCGATAAAGACGACTGAGGCAGTTGAACAGCGTGGTCTTGCCGGCCCCGTTAGGTCCGATCAGGCCAAGAATCTCGCCCTCGTAAATCTCGAGCGATATGCTGTTAAGTGCGACGACCCCGCCAAAACGGATGGTGAGATTGCGCACCTCCAGCAGCAATTCTTCCTGCTTTCCCACAGATTGTCCTCCCGTTTGTTGAAGCGACTCCTGCCGACACCAACTTATTGTCGGACACTAAATATAATCTAGGAGCTGGTCAAGTTTTTTTGGAATCAGTGTCCGACATATTTTTTGACTCAATGGGTTTTCAACAAGATAGCAGATGCTAAGCTGGCGTAAATTTGTGCAAACGTCAGCATTCACCACTCTATGTCGGACGCTATTCCCGGCAATAGCAGCCAGCATACGACTCAGCTGAGGGAGGGCGCAAAAGACTGGCTGCCGTATTAAGATTGACAGCTATAAATTCTCGGCCTGGGTTCAGAAACTGGCAGTAGTTTTTAAAGAACAGGTCCTCGCCCTTCATCTTTCTGGTGATCCAGTCGCCCGCTGTAAGAAACCAAGGGAAAGGAAGAACCTCCGCTTCGGCCCGGAAGGGAACATCGATCAGAGCTCCGGACCACCAAGGCATGTAGGGTTTCTATTCTTCTACCCTGCCTCGCCTGGCACCAAACCTTCTAAAGCCTTCTTGAGCGGCGGCCGTTGGCGGCGGTGGTTATACGTTGTCTGTGGTGCAGATGGCCAGAATGCACGTGCGCAACTGGCAACAAGAAATCGGGACTGCTTGCCAGAAGCAGTGGAGGTGGAAGTCGCGACTTACGAAGTTTCAGGTGAACGCGGCGACCCTTACTTGCCCAGCTAGCCTGGTACGCACCATAGGAACTCTAAGCCGAATTGGAAAAGTTGATCGCTCCTCATCTATAACTGGAGGATTTCCATTCACAGCTCGCGGCGAAGGGCAGCTTTCAGGGCATCACTGCAGCATCGGTGGCGCTCGCTGAATGTTCGCAAAGGGCCGTGTTTTCTGCGGATAATTTAGTGTTTTCCTGAAAGTGGACTTTAGCTGCGGCACAGAAAATCGGTAGAATGGGCTCTTTCCGGCCGTTCTCTGCGCGATAAACGAAGGGCTGGTTACTGATTGTTGAGCTGAAAATTCACGAATTTGTTAGTCTCAGAAACTTAGAACTCTAAGTATTTGATTTCGTTACAACGGCGATCTCAGCGATTAGGTGATCCGACATATCTCTTAAAAACAGGCTTTTGCGCCTCAACCTTGAGATACTGGCGCGATTATTGATGTTAGATAATTCAGCATTGCTGACAATGTTTCAAAGGACGTTTAGCGCGACCTCTAGTCGTAAAAAACATCCGACTTCGTCTCAGCTTTCCATCTCGGCACGAGCTCACCCGTGTTCCACTTATAAAGCCAGCCGACAAGCTCGCCGGTTTCGCGATCAAGGATGCGATTGACGGCATGGGCGTGAAGTCGTGTCGGCTCCTTGGGTGCAACGCGACTGCGTTTGACGCGTCTGGGGACGCGTAGAACCACACTCGTACCGTTCAATGTCGTCAGCTCTGTAGCAGCGGTAGTCATACAAACCCCCTAAATTTCATAATGCCATGAGCGGAAATAATCGCTCGTTTGGGCGGACATCGGCAGATGTTCGCTTCGTGTTCCAGTTGTGCTTACGATTTCGACGGGCGCACGATAAAATACGCAAAGGGGCGCAAAGCAACGAAAATAAGGCGTGTAGTCCATTGATTAGAAACGGTAGATTTTTTGTCGCACCGCAGAAAACGGATGAGAATTTTAAGCAACTTTTTGCTCGTTTAGCGGCAGCAGGCGCCGGGAGACCGACAGACTACCAAGGTTTCGCTGACGGCTCATGGACACCAGAAACACTTGCTGATGCGATTTCAGCCATCGACGGCAATCGTGAAGGTGTAGAATTGCGATCTGTTCAGGTTTGGTTTCAGGATAACGAAAATGGAATTAGTGATCCTAATCTCAGGTGGCTTGCACGCATCTTTGGCTGCGGCGACCCAGAAGCGACGAGCGCATGGCAAACCGAGCTAAAGGCAGCCAAGGAACGGTTGGCTTGTCAAAGACGTGAAAAAAGGAAGTGCCAAACCAATGGCAGCGCTGTTTCGCCTGAAGTGCTTCTTACATCCGTGCCATACCAAACCGTACCCCAGATAGTCTCGGCAGACTCTGAAGACACCAAACGAGCCACCTCTCGGTCAATACCAAAAACACTGGCAGAGCGTTGCGAGCGATTACTGAGTGGAGCAACAGCACTAAATCTTCAAATCGCTTATTGTATGATTTTCTGTGGATTGGGGCTCATGAACTATGTTCTCGGGACCCTCAGCGTCACATACAGCCCCCAAGAAGGGTTAGACAAACAAGTTGGTTTCATATGGGCACCGACCCTCACGATCCTTCCCCTGATTGTGCTACCGACCTTCATATTCTTCATCAGCAACTTGAATACCTATTGGCGGCGGGTGGGCCGGTCAAAATGCATCTCAGATCGTGCAATGTCGATCAATTCGAAGAGCAACGCGGCTTGGTATGCACGGGTGAATGATTTTTCGTTTTCGTTCTGGGCAATCGTCTTGTTTTGTTTTCTCTTTGTCTTTGGCTTTCAATGGGCAGGGATCTATCTTCCAGCGTATTTGTCCGGTGATACGAACGGCGTTCAGATTGACCGCTATCTCGTCACTCTAGATCGGCCAGATGTCATCTCGACACCGCAGGCGATGATCCTGTCGGCCGTGGGTTACATGTATACCGCCTCCTACATTGTGATCTTCATGTTAGGTCTGTTGTTCTGTCTGATCATCACGCTGGACTATGAGGACATTTGCACGACATCAGAACTGGAAAGTGCAGCGATTGATCGCTCACAGGTTCGGCACGAAGGCAAAAAGATTGTCTGGGCCGTGTTTCGTGTGGTGGTCTTTGCTCTATGGCTGGCCATACTGGTGAAATTGCAGATTACTTATCTGCAAACGGATAGTAAAAATTTCGTATCATGGCTCCGCACAGATGCCGCCGCTGTGCTTGATGCAAGCGTGACTCCAAACGGATGGCTAGAGAATAGTTCGATCAGCCACTTTACGACCTTTATGATGATGGTCGTCAGCGTCACAATTTTCTTTGTCTGTGCCTTGAAAATGAATAGAATCTTCAAAAAGATGGCGCTGAACGACAGCGATCACCTTTTCACGCGCGACAAGCTGGTCATCACCAGCATGTTCATGCTGATCATCCTTTTGTCGGTAAATCTCGTTTTAGTGGGGCGCATCAATGGGTTTTCCTTGGTGCTGGCAGCCAGTGCGGTTGCGTCGGTGTATGTTCTTGCTGGTCCAAAATTACGAACATTCTAGGTGGGTAAATGGAAGAAGCAAAATTCTATGAAGAGATAGCCGAGGGTCCATCATCTGCGGGCGCTTATTGGATACAAACCGAAGATAACGTCCGTCTGAGGGTCGGCGCTTATCACAGTCAAGGCGAGAGCAAAGGGACCATCCTGCTGATGCTCGGCCGTTTTGGCTACGTCGAACGATATGGCCGCGTGGCGCAGAGTTTCGCAGACAACGGGTTCTCGACAGTCGTTGTCGATTGGAGAAGCCAGGGTCTTTCGGATCGCATGGCAGATGACCCGCAAGCTGGTCACATCCACCACTTTTCGGACTACCAGAAAGACGTGTCCGCAATGATGCAAGTCGTTGAAAGCCTGGAGATGCCAAAACCCTACTACCTAGTAGGCGTTTCCATGGGCGCATGCATCGGGCTCCGGGCCATGCTCGATGGTTTGCCCGTGGCAGCAGCTGCGTTCATTTCCCCAATGTGGGGTATCAAAATGTCCGCGGTTCAGAGGATCGCGGCGTGGCCGTTGTCGTGGGCAGCAAAGGCAGTTGGCCAAGGCCACCGTTATGTGCCGGGCGAAAGTAGCGAGATCTACGTGCTCGATACGCCTTTCGAGGACAACAACCTCACACATAACGCTGGCATGTATGACTATTGGATCGAGCAGGCCAAGAGCGCGCCCGAATTGCAGATCGGCGGGCCAACGATGACGTGGTTGTTTGAGGCGCTGTCAGAGTGCCGTAGCCTATCCCCGGTTCCCTCCCCGAACATTCCCTGCATCACTTTCTGCGGTGAGCTTGATCGCTTGGTCGATAATGATTCGATTAAGGCGCGCATGGCGAAGTGGGCAAATGGCGAATTTTCGATGATCCGAAACGCCAAACATGACGTTCTGACTGAGATCCCAGAGATCGGTGGCGACGTTATGAGCCAGATCTTCGAGTTCTTCTCAAAAGTGGATGTTCAAGGAAAATAGTATGAAAAAGTTTGAAGACGCCGCCCGTAGCCTAAGTGAGGGAAAGCCCATACTTCTCTACGATTTTGACGACAGAGAAGCCGAAACCGACCTCATCTATCTCGCTGAGAATATCGACGAAAAGGCCGTTGCCGATTTGCGTCTGAGTGCAGGTGCACCTTTGACTGTCTACATCAGTTGGGACATGGGCCAAACCCTAGGATTAGATACATATCTCGACTTCGTTTCCGAGAATGCTGCCGTCGACTCAATCTATGGGGCGCTGTCCAAACCCACGCCAGGTTTTGACCCTCGTTTTTCCATCACCTTGGATTACAGGGAGAATAAGACCGGCTGTTCTCACGTTGAGACCGCCCGCACGATCCGTGAACTGTGTTCGCTGCTGAAAAGTGGCGATGCCAAGAATTTTGCCGAACTATTTCGCGCGCCAGGCCACATTCCACTCATCATTGGCTCAAAAGGGCTCTTGAAGGAGCGCAACGGGCACACAGAATTGATCATGGCCTTTGCGATCAACCAAGGTCTGTTTCCAATGGTAGTCGCGTCCGAGATGATCAATGCCGACAACGGGCATTCGACGTCCTATGAAGATGCTCGCAAGTATGCCGAACAGCGCGGCCTCAATTTCATTGGCGGGAATGAGCTTATGGAGGCCTATGGATGACCGAGACCTCCACAGTAGAAAAAACTCAAATCCCTGATGTCACCGCCGCAGAGCCAATCCCGGCCTCGGCCATGTCCGAGGTCAACCGTCTGTTGGGCAACGGGGATCTCTACCGCTACACGACTGCTGAGTCCCCTGTCACGCAGCTTGAGCGGGAGTTCGCCGCAAAGATGGGCAGTCGCTATGCGCTTGCTGTCTCGTCTTGTTCAGCGGCGTTGTTCATATCGTTGAAGGCTCTGGACCTACCACCTGGCGCCAAAGTCTTGATCCCCGCCTTTACCTTTGTCGCTGTGCCCTCGGCAGTGGTCCATGCAGAATGCGTGCCCGTCTTGTGCGAATGTGGTTCGAACTACCGAATAGATTTGGACGATTTCCATCGCAAACTGCCTGACGTGGGTGCCGTTCTGATCAGTCACATGCGGGGCCACACATCCGATATGGATGCCATCATGGCGGCATGTGATGCGGCAAGGCTCCCCGTGATAGAAGATGCCGCCCATTCACTCGGAACGACATGGGACGGGCGCAAAATTGGGACGATTGGCAAGATCGGCTGTTATTCCTTCCAGTCCTATAAGCTTTTGAATTCAGGTGAAGGCGGGATCATGGTCACCGATGATCCCGACCTGATGGCGCGTGCGATCATGATGCACGGTTCGTATGAAGATAAGTGGCAACACCACGATATCCCGGCAGAGGTTATGGACCGCGTCCAAAACAATTTGCCCATGTTCGGACTACGATTGAACACACTCTCCGCCGTCCTGATCCGGGCACAACTCGAGCATTTAGACAGCCGCGTGCTTGATGGTCGTCGCAATCATGATCACGTCGCCGACCGCCTGCGCACCATCAATTCTGTTGAGGTGCCACCAGCCTACCCCGCCGAGCAGCGGGCCCCAGATTCATTGCAATTCAACCTGCCGCATGTCTCAGATACCGCACTTGATGCCTTTGTCGCGGATGCGAACCAGCGCGGTTTGCATATCCAGGTCTTTGGGCGGTCAAAAAACAACTCGCGGGCCTATTGGAATTGGGGTTTTCTGAGTGATGTTCCAGATTTCCCCCAAACCCGGGCGATGCTCATGCGCGCATGCGACCTCCGACTGCCCGCGCGGCTGTCATTGGCCGAATGTGATCTTATCGCCGACACACTGATCGCGGCCTTAGAGGCAGCGGTCGACAAGCATTGATGTCCAAGCCCTTCTGGGCGTGAATTGAACGGGGCGATTTTCCGACAGTGATTGATTGGATCATCTTTCTACCAGCCTGCTTTGCGCTGAATCTAGCCTGTGGGCCAAGCAACCTCTTGGCAATGACCAATGGCGCAAGATCCGGCATTAGTTTTGCGCAGAAAGCCGCGATCGGCAGACTGATGGTGTTCGTTCCCATGATTGCAGTCAGCGCTTTGGGGTTCGGCCTCATTCTGACGGCCTCACCCTTCGTCTTTGGTATCAGCAAACTAGTCGGAGCCGCCTACATCATATGGATTGGCATCTCTCTTTGGCGAAGCGCCAAAACCATCAACCCCGACGAATTTCTTGGCGAAACAACGTCCATGGAAAGTGCGTTCAGGACAGAAGCTCTGGTGGCGCTCAGCAATCCCAAAGCGATTTTGACATTTGCTGCGTTCTTTCCCCAGTTCGTCGCCGTTGAAGCCTACTGGCAAAGCTATGCACTGCTCGGTGTCGCGTTTCTTTTCATGGAAGCAGTCGCGATCCTGGCATACGCGTCTGGCGGCCAGCTCGCATCGACCTTTGCCGCCAGCAAAATCCCCGCACTTCAGCGCATTTCAGCGGCAGTGATGTGCGTGTTTGGTGCTTTAATACTGGTCACCCCGCAACCAATCGCGGCATAACCTCGCCCCTCCTATTGAAGCAACTCGGCGCGGCAAACCGAAAGGATTTGCCAAAACAGTATTATTTTGCCAAAACCGTAGTATTGTAAGACATCATACACCGTGCGCACAAGGAGGCCCCATGCTGAAACAGCTCAGAACCACAGCCTTGACCGTTGCAGCGCTCGCAGCAGCCAGTCTCACTGCTGCACCGCAACGCGCCGAAGCACAGACCTATCAAATCGATTGCGCAATCCTCTTGTGCTTGTCCGGAGGGTGGCCCGCATCGGTCCCTTGCGCAAGAGCCCGCGCTGAGTTCATCCGCCGCATCACGCCCTGGCCCGTGGAGCCTCCGCTGCAAATTTGGCGGTGCCCCATGGGTGCAGCTTACACCGTTGATCCCGACACACTGACCAGCGAACGGATCTACGAAATCCTGCTCGAGCTAGAACAAAGTGCCCCTCTGCAGTCCTTCCCTGAGGATGAGGCAGGCACCCCGGTCACTGGCATTGATGGCCGGTTGGCCGGGGCCCCTGCCCCGACATTCCAAGCGCCCCCACTCACGGACGGATTGGAGCCGCAACCCGCTGTCGTTCGCTTGTCGGGCGGTGACGCGGCTCCATTGCCGGAGGGCTTTGCCCTTCAGCTTGTTCAGGGTCGTGCAGACATCGATATCAGCGGCGCAGAGTTCAATTTTGTGCGAAGCATCCGCGTCTTTGATGCACGATATGTCCGCCAACATGAATCTGGGCGTGACGGTGACTGCAACCGCTATGCCACGATCTATCTCGGCACCTACGGCACACAGGGCGATTTCTCATGGCGCCGGTCATCAGTTGGCGCCCTGCCCGAGGCACACGTCGGAACGGCAGGTTTTGGCTCGTCCTGCCCCGGCATCTTCCATCGCTCCGTCTTCGTGGAATGGCGTGATTATGAAGGAAATTACGGCTTTG